>CAYOHA010000198.1:0-5387 GCA_964403625.1 uncultured Dehalococcoidales bacterium
TTACTGAAATGAATATTGAATATAATAACACCAATAATAATTGTTTAGGCAGTTTCCTATTTTATACCTGGGGTAACCCATTCGCCTACAAAGACACGTCCGACGCGGAAATGAGACTGCAAAGTAGAGATGAACATGACCCAGAACAGGCGCCACGACCCGAGCGTGGGGACAGATATATACTTGCTTGTGCCTTAGCCGGCATAGTTATTGGCGGTGCCGCTGGAGCAATTGTTGGTAATCATTATTTTGGTTTTATCGGATTTATCTATGGTCTTCTCGGCGGCGTTATTATCTGTGGAATTATAGGTGCTTTTATAGGTAGTTTTATCAAAAAAAGAATCGAGAGAAAAGAGAAAATAAACATAAAAGATATCGAGGCTAGCCCTGATAATGTTGAAAAAACGTCTTCATAAAGATACAAGCTTTAGTGAAATTCTATGGGGCTCTATTTCTCGGTTGATAGAAAAAGGGTTATTTAAGAGGGGCAAAACCATTTTTAAGTAACCAACTCCTCAAGTTTATCTGAAGATGTCATTCTGGAGGAGCGTAGCGACGAAGAATCTCGGGGAGTGGTAGTAAAATTCCCACTCCACCCTGAGATGCTCCCGCCTGCCATAGTCCCGGAGGGACGGCGGGCAGGTCGCTTCGCTCCAGCATGACACATCATAGTTTTTAGACAATCTTGGGGATACAGGGGATAGGGTATGGACGAACTGAGAGCAGGTCTTCTTTATTTTGGTGATAATTTAGATATACTGCGTAGGTACATTCCCGATAATTCTATTGACCTGATATATCTGGACCCACCTTTCGGCACCAACAGAGATTATAAACTTTTATACAGAAAAAACAATGGTAAGAAGCCCGGAATACATATAAAGGCTTTTTCTGATACCTGGAACTGGGACAGGACGATAGAGGATACCCTTCAGGAAATCAAGCTGAAGACAACTTTAGAAATGGAAAAACTCATCGAGGGAATGTTAGCTGGTATCGGTACCACCGCTGTTGCAGCCTATCTGGTTTCGATGACTCCCAGACTGCTTGAGATGCATCGTGTACTCAAAGATACCGGCTCTCTTTATCTCCACTGTGATCCCACTTCCAGCCACTATTTAAAACTTGTCCTTGACCGGATATTCGGAGCAAGGAACTTCCGTAACGAGATTGTCTGGTCATACAAGGGTGGAGGAAGGTCAAGAAAATATTTTGCCCGGAAACATAACACCATATTTTTCTACACCAAGAGTAACCGGTGGACTTTCAATTACGAAGATATCCTGGTAGACAGGACAAACAGGACATATTTTACTGACACTCAGGGACAGCGGTACTGGCTGAAGTACGGGAAGAGGTACTATCTCAAATATGAAGGCAAAGTCCCGGAAGACTGGTGGACTGATATTGACCCACTTCACGGTCCGTACCGGGAGCGCCTTGGCTATCCTACTCAGAAACCTTTAGCGTTACTGGAGCGGATTATTAAAGCCAGCTCTAACGAAGGGGATATTGTCCTCGATCCTTTCTGCGGTTGTGGTACAACCCTTATCGCTGCCCAAAAGCTGAACAAGCGATGGATAGGGATAGATAATAACCAGGATGCCATAGAAGCCACTTCACAAAGACTCAAAGATTCCTTTCCCGGTATCTACTTTGAGACTATAGGCATACCTGAAGCCTTCAACGAATAACTAAACAGACAAAGGCGTGCTATGTAAAATACTAAATCCGAAATCCTAATTCCTAAACTTTTAGGATTTAGATATTAGAATTTTGGTTTTCAAAGGGGATAGGGTTATGGTCAAGTCTAATATCTGTCCGGTCTGTCTGGCTGATATTCCCGGCGAGTATGTTGAGGAGGGAGACCTCCGGATAGCTGACGAGCCTATAACCTGCCCGAACTGCGGCTATACCCTCGAGGGAGTGGTTGATGAATGCCCCGAGCTTGAAAATTTATCAACCCTACCCCCTATATCCCAAAGGTTGTCCGAAAACAATGACTAATGCTCTTTTACCATTCCCGCGGAAGCGGGAATCCAAAGCCACCACCTCACCTGGATTCCCAATCAAGTTGGGAATGGACAATTTTCGGATAACCCTGAATAGAAAAGAAAAAAGAGGGCTTACGCCCTCTTAGACGACCTATTTATTAATATCATTGACTAATGAAGCGGGAGAGGCTAAAATCCTTTCATATGGATACTAATGTTCTCTATTACGGTGATAATCTTGATATTCTGAGGAAATATATACCCGATAATTCTATTGACCTTATTTATCTTGACCCGCCGTTCAACAGCAAGGCTACTTACAATGTCCTGTTCAAAGAACCGACCGGAGCACCTTCTCAAGCCCAGATATCCGCCTTCGAGGATACCTGGCACTGGGGGCTGGAATCGGAGCGGGCTTTACAGGAAATTGCCGCTTCACCCATCGCATCCGCAGAAGTGAAGGAGTTCATGTCCGTCCTGCCCAAGCTGGTAGGTAAAAGGACAGATATGACAGCATACCTGACCATGATGTGCATTCGCATGATTGAATTGAGAAGAGTGCTTAAGGATACCGGCTCAATTTATCTCCACTGCGACCCCACCGCCAGCCACTACCTGAAGCTACTGATGGATACGATATTTGGTGCCAAAAATTTCAGAAATGAGATTACGTGGAAAAGGCGACACGGTTTTTCCAGTGCTGTCCATGAATCTAATCGTTTTGGCAACTGTACGGATATAATCCTCTTTTACGCTAAGTCTGATCTAGCTGAGTTTACGCCACAGTACAACAAGGATTCGAAGGGCTACAAAGAATATATAGAAAAGTTTTTTAATCTCATTGACGAAAATGGGCGCAGGTATCAAGCTACCAGTCTCACCAATCCAGCTTATCGTCCCAACCTTATTTATGAGTACAAAGGCTATAAGCCGCCGCAAAATGGCTGGATGATAACGAAAGAGAAAATGGAACAGTGGGATAGAGAAGGACGTATTCACTTCCCCCAAAATAAAAACGGACGCTTGCGGCGCAAAAGTTATGCTGACGAATTAATGGGCATGCCTATTCAGAATCTTTGGGATGATATTGAGCAGTTAGATGCACACGACGCGGAAAGGTTAGGTTATCAAACCCAGAAACCAGAAGCTCTTCTTGAGCGTATTAGTAAAGCCAGTTCCAATGAAGGTGATATTGTTTTAGACCCGTTCTGTGGCTGTGGGACAGCTATTGTTGCCGCGCAGAGGCTGAACCGCAGGTGGATTGGTATTGATATTACCCATCTGGCTATCGGCTTGATGAAGTGGCGACTAAAAAATATTAGTCCCATGCCTTCTTTTAAAGTGGTGGGAGAACCTAAAGACCTTGCCGACGCTACGGAACTGGCAGACCAGAACAAGTACCAATTCCAGTGGTGGGCAGTCTCATTTATCGGCGGTCAGCCTTATGGCAGCAAGAAGAAAGGCGCTGACACCGGCATTGATGGTTACCTCTACTATATGGACGAAAAGGATAAGATAAAGAAGGCTATTATCTCGGTAAAAGGTGGTGGGACTTCAGTTAAAGATATTAGAGACTTAGGCTACGTAATAGACAGGGAAAAATCTGATATTGGTATTTTTATTTCTTTGCACCAGCCGACTCACCCGATGCGGGAAGAAGCTGCCATGAAAGGCTTCTATCATTCTCCACTGGGTAAAGATTATCCTCGAATACAAATACTAACTATCGAGGAAATATTGGGTGGGAAATCACCTGAGATTCCTCCGTGGATTGCACCGATTATCGCACCATCACCTTCAAAGAAAATTAAGGGGAAAACTAAAAGGTTGTTATGAGGAAGGAGAATGACTCCGATGTATAGGAAGGTTCCACCAGACGCAATTATACAGATGGTTTGCGCTTGGAAAGGATGCTTACACACAATTTTTGTTGGTGATACCCTACCAGCAGGATGGAAGAGCATAGTAGTTACTAGAAGTACTATAGTTGATCAGAAGAGTTTGATGTTCGCTGATATAGATGGCATATTGTGTCCTGAGCATTTTGCAGAACTAAGAAGCTACTTAAAGTTAGATAAAGGATAAAGAGTAAAGAGGGACGAAATCCCTCTTAAAAATTTCCTTCTCCGAGGCTGTCCAAAAATGAAGTAAAAACTACTAAAATAAACCATTCCGGCGAAAGCGGGAATCCAGTATTATCTCTAAAAATAAGATTTCTGGATTCCCGATCATGTCGGGAATGGAGTATTCAGATAACCTTGGGGACACAGGGGATAAGGTTATAGAGTAATCCTTTTATAGTTAATCATGAATATAATTAGTGTGGACCTGCCATGGAATCCAGCGACACAAGGTCGAATAGCGCTAGCCATTGCTGATCTAAACGGCAGTGTTGAAGTTATTTCGGCTAATAATGATGAGGAGATGTTACAGATAATTAGGGACAATGAGGAAAGAAACTCTCTTATCCTTCTTGATATACCTATAGAAGGTTGTAAAGAACTTGAAAACACACAAGGAAAGCGGTTTCGTTCGGTTGATAAAGCTTTATCCCATCAAGGAATAGGGCTATTTCCTTCTCATCGAGCTGGTAATAGAGGAAAAGCACTTAAAGAATATTTAGAAAAGCAAAGTAAAAATATTATCGTTCAAGAAATATATCCTTATGCGGCTTATAAGTTACTCTGGTATGTTCAGGAAAAAGGAAAGTTGATTAATTTAGCAGATAATGATTTTGCCTATCTATTAGATGAAGAATTTAAGAGACAATGGCCACCTATATACAAGCGAGCGAAGAAAAAGAATGAACGTTTGGAAGCGACACAATTTTTATATAGACTACTAATAAATAATAATATAGGATTGAGCTTTAGACCTTTCCTATCGTATCCTGATATAACAAGCAATCTTGATGAGTTGAGTGATAAGTATGACGCTTGTTTGGGGGCAATCGTTGGCTTATGTTGTGTTAGGAGGAACAGGTATGCTTGTGTAGCTGGTTGCCAAAACGAGGGAGAAATATTACTGTTAGCTGATCACTGGCTACAGGCTGAGCTTCAGAAAGAAATCAAGGTTAGAAATGCCCAAGAGGAGTATATAATATGATGAAAGACATTCAAGAACTTGAGGCAAAGGGAAAAGCGGCTAAGGCAGCTTCACGCCGGTTGGCTTATCTTTCTACCGAAACAAAGAATAAGGCTTTAGCCAATATAGCTGATGACCTGTTAGCCAAGAGAGATAAAATCCTGGCGGCTAACGAAGTTGATTACCGGGAAGCCAAAGCATCGGGGATTAGCGAGGCTATGCTTGACCGCTTGCTACTTAATTCAACCCGCCTCGAAGGCATAGCCCGTGACGTGAAGACGGTAATATCACTTCCCGATCCTGTAGGTC
>CAYOHA010000199.1:0-5371 GCA_964403625.1 uncultured Dehalococcoidales bacterium
CTGTAAGCCGAGTTCTGTATCCTTCACAAGTGAAGGACGGTGACCATCTATCTAGTCCTTCCGTTACCGAAAGGATCAAGCGACCAACCCGGGGACGGGGCCGGGCGTCCCTATATCCCTCTATTTGGTCTTGCTCCGGATGGGGTTTACCCAGCCTCCGATTCGCATCAGAGCTGGTGAGCTCTTACCTCACCATTTCACCCTTATCCTTCACTTTGTGAAGGACGGTATGTTTCTGTGGCACTTTCCGTGGGGTCACCCCCCCTGGGCGTTACCCAGCATCCTGCCCGGTGGAGCTCGGACTTTCCTCCCTTCAAAGAAGGGCGGGCACCCGGTTTACTTAACCCATTTATACTGTAGTTGAGAAGACGCTGTAAGTCAATAAAGAGTGAATAATTTATAATCGTTCACTATCTTGACAAAGCATAACCACTTGTTCATAATTTATCCTAATTAATCAGCCATCAGTTGTTGCCAATAAAATGGGTTATGGGGTAGAGGTTGAAAGTAAAGTCTTACCTTAATCAAACTCAAGATATTACTGTATAGTTGCAGTTTGATAAAAATCCTAAGGAGGGAACCAACTCGTGAAAGCAGTAGTGTTGATCAAGGCGGGTGTTCTGGAAGTGATAGATGTACTCGAACCAATTACTGCACCTGACGATATCAAGGTTAAGATAGCCTATAGTGGTATATGCGGTACAGACCCTGAAATCGTCGAAGGAAGGTTTATCCCTCCTAAACTGGCCCCAGGTCCAAATATCATCGGTCATGAAGCCTCAGGTACAATTGTTGAAATCGGCAAGAATATTAAAGGTAATTTTAGGTTAGGGCAAAGAGTGGCAATGAACTTCCGGAGTTCATGTGGTGCCTGTTATTACTGCAACAACAGGATGGAGCATTTCTGTGAAAGAGTAACTCCAAACACGGGAGCAATGGCAGAGTATGCCATCTATAAGGAAAACACCGTATTCCCACTTCCGGACGATGTCCCGCTGGATGTCGGAGCTTTTCTTGAGCCGGTATCGGTTGCCGTCCATATAATGGACATCGCCGGTATGAAAGTGGGTGATTCGGTAATAATTACTGGTGCCGGGGCTATCGGCTTACTGTTAATACAGTTAGTTATCCGGTCCGGCGCTTCCAAAGTCCTTGTCTCAGAACCGGTTGCCGAGAAGAGAAGACTGGCTAAAGAGCTAGGAGCCGATGTCGTAGTAGACCCACTTAATGAGAACCTTGAAGAAGCAGCTAAGAAACTGACTGATGGTAGAGGTTTTAATTTATGTCTTGAAGCAAGTGGAAAAACAAGGGTTGCCAGGCAGCTTATCTACATGACTGAAAGCTGTGGTACTATAGTCTGGTGTGCGGTCTATCCATCGGACGCCGAGATTGGTGTCCCCCCCTTCTATATGTACCAAAAAGAACTGACAATTCGCTCCGTTCTGGTATCTCCGTATTCATTCCACAGGGCGGCACAGATGTTACCCAAGCTGACTCTCAAACCTCTTATCACGGTTTACCCGCTGAAGGATGTGGTCAAGGCATTCGAAGCCCACAAAGCGGGTAAAAGCGTAAAGATAATGCTTCAACCTTAAATCCTGTTATAAAATTATTCATATGGTCGATGCAATAGGATAGTTACATTTTAAAAGAAAGGAAGGATATCTATGACCGAAAAGATAGTATGCGGTAAATGTAATATGTTGTTGTATTACGGTGAGGAGATAAACAGGCGTCTCTATATGCGGGCGATACCCTCGGAAGAGACGGTTCTGGGCTACTACAAAAACGTCTGCCCGAGGTGTGGTAATGAACTATCACTGAATACAGTGAAAATAGAAACGAAAGGACGGAAAAAATGGCACACGACGACAAGTTAATTCAGGAGCTCGAGGAAAAAGCTAACGTAGTCCGTCACAACATCTTCCGCATCTTCGATTCAAGCCATGGAGGGCACTGCGGCGGGACAATGTCGATAGTCGAAATCGTAACCGCACTCTACTTCCACCATCTAAAGCTTGAACCTGGTAACTACGATTGGCCGGAAAGAGATAGAGTGGTGCTATCCAAAGCACACTGCTGTGAAGCTATCTACGCCATTCTACCGGAAATCGGGTACGTGTCCGAAGAGGCGCTTGATACCTACTATTGTTATAAATCACCGTTTCAGGGTCATGCCGACCGGTGGTGTACTCCGGGTATCGATTACTCAGGCGGTTCTCTCGGACAAGGGTTATCTTTCGCGGTTGGGATGGCTATGGCGGAAAAAATCAAGACAGCAATAAATCCCCCTCCTTCACCTTTCCCACAGTTCCTGCCCAGGTTCACGATGAAATACGACCCTATCTACCGGGTCTATTGTATCGTTGGTGATGGCGAATGTAATGAAGGCCAGATATGGGAAGCTGCTATGTTTGCGGGAAAGTACAAGCTGGACAATCTGATAGTAATTGTTGACTACAACAAATTCAGCCTCGATGGACCGACAGAGGATATCATGCCTTTGTCTCCCCTCGATGAAAAGTGGAAGTCTTTTGGATGGTGGGTCAAGGAAATTGACGGCCACAACTTGAGGGAGATAGTCGATGCTCTGGACTTGACAAAAAATCTATATGGCGATGGTAAGCCAAAATGCCTGATAGCCCATACTGTTAAAGGTCATGGAATCCCCTCGTGGGAGGAATCACATACCCACCTGGCTAGAGGAGAAGGCATAACAATGGGGCTTAAAGAAGGGAGAGATATATATGGCTAAATATAACAAATATGTACAGATTGGACCTCCATCTCCAGCCGCTGCGATTGCGATGAATGATGCCATGATAGAGGTAGCCAAAAAACACGATAATGTTGTCGCCGTCCTGGAGGACATGGGCTTTCCGGCATTAGCCTGGTTTAAAGAGAACGCCCCGGAGAGAATCGTCGAATGCGGCATAGCTGAGGCTAATGGAGCAGTCGTGGCTGCCGGATTGGCCGCTGAAGGATTCATGCCATTCCTTAATAGTTTTGTTTTCGCTGTAATCGGCCGGGCTTACAACTCTATTAGACAGAGTATCCTGGTCGATCGCTTCAATGTAAAAATCTTCGGTCGTGAAGGTGCCTGGGGAGAAACCGGTATCTCTCATAACCATGTCGAAGGGATTGGTATGACCCGTGTCATGCCCAACATGGTAATATTAAATCCCGCAGATGCCGTTGAGACTAAAAAGTGTATTATTGCTATGGGCGACTACATCGGGCCGGTATTTTACAGACAGGAGATGAGTCCACCGATGATGAGCATATTCACCGAAGACTACCCATTCGATATCGGCAAAGCCTACGCAATAAAGGATGGCAAAGACGGGACAATCATCGCCACCGGCTATATGGTAACGGAAGCGATACGAGCAATAGACCTTCTGGAGAAGGACGGGCTTGATGTCGGAATACTGAACATGAGTACCTTAAAGCCCCTTGATGAAGAAGCGATAATCAAAGTAGCTGAAGAAACCGGGGCTATCGTTACCGCCGAAAACGGCAGTATTATTGGTGGCTTAGGTGAAGGTGTCGCGGCTATCTTAGCTGAGAACCTGCCAACACCGATGATACGAGTTGGCATAGAAGACGAGTTCAGTCAATCGGGCCTAACGACCCCGGAGAGAGACGACCTTAAGATTCACTTTGCCCTTGCGGCAGAGGACCTGGCAGTATCAGTCAAAGAATGTATTGCTAAGAGGGATAGTCTTAAGTCCAGAAAGTTAAGCCGCTAAGCCAGTCTAGTTATTTTTAGATTAAAAGAGCCTGCCCCGAAAAATCGGGACAGGCTCTTGCTTTCATTATGAATATAACCGCCATCCCTTTATTAGCGGTAAATCCGCATCCAGCCTGGCGTCGTTGATGTGTATTAACACTGCTTCCTCCAATGGCATACAGGAAAAACCGAAGTCCTCTCTGGCTCTGGCACCGCTCAACTTCCATGGTATTCCGTATTTTCCTTGCTCAGGGAAAGGAGCCTGTTTCCCAAATTCTATCCTTGCATCCGGTATGTATTTACGCACCACTCCGGCTACATCTCTCAGGCTGGTGGGTGGACCGCCGACATTATAGGCAGAATGCGGAGATGAAGGAGAATGCAGCAGGATTCTGGTGAATGCCGCAACATCGTCTGCTGAAGCCAGACAGGACTGACTGGTACCGTCTGTTTCGGTGAAGAAAGGTTTACCTGTGGCTGGCAGCGATACTATATCCGAGAACTGCTTTATTACCATTGGCGTTAGCCCCCCATGCCCGTAACCGATAGGTGGCCGTAAAGCTGTGAAGTTTATACCGTACCGCTGAGTGTACTGTGCTGCCAGTATCTCAGTAAATTGTTTCATTAAAGCATACCCACTTCCCGGGTGCATACGGTCATCTTCAGTTACCTCTCTATCTCCGTATTCATCCTGCGGTCCGTACACACCCTCCGAGCTGGCATAGATCACGCGGGATATACCCGTAAGTCTGGTTGCCTCAAAAGCATTGCACATACCCAGAGCATTTACCTTCACACTGAGTCGTGGATTAGCTTCGACAACACCCGGCAGTAGAAATGCCCAGTTTACTATCCGGTCAATCGAGTATGATTTTATCGCACTTATTATGTCCTCAAGTTCAGATACGTCACCACGGACAAAGGAAAATTTATCTTTTTGCTTCTCAATGGACTTCATCACCCAATCCTTAACAGGGGTTACATCCATCGAAACAACAGCTTCGACTTCTGGGTCTCGAAGCAGGTGAATTACTGTTTTTCGGCCAAAAAGACCATTACCACCAAGGACTAACACTTTCACCTTCTGACTCCTTACTCTTATCAGAGGTTATTCATTTCTTTTTGGGAGTGCGAGAGGGGGCAAAGCCCCCTCTTTAAAACCTTTATTGTTTACGCCTTTATTGGTTTTAACCCTGCTTCCAGCCTGGCATCATTGATGTGTATTAATACTGCTTTTTCTATCGGCATACAGGAAAAACCGAAGTCCTCCATAGCTCTTGCCATACTGACTTTCCAGGGTAGTCCACCTCCTCCTCTTCCCCCAAAAGTAGGCGGTTCCTTATCACCGATTGTTATCTTAGCATCGGGAATATACTTTTTCACTACCTTGATCAGGTCTCGTATAGTAGTTGGCGGTCCCCCGACATTGTAGACCGGGTGTGGAGATGAGTCAGCCTTTATCAGGATTCTGGTGAATTCGCCCAGATCGTCTGCAGCAACCAGAGATGTTAATCCTTTCATATCATATTCAAATTTGTAAGGTTTACCTGTGGCTGCTGCCGATGGCAAGTCCGACCAGTACTGGGCAGGTGAACGTCCGCCATGACCATAACCAATAGTCGGGCGGACGCCGGTGAA
>CAYOHA010000200.1:0-5350 GCA_964403625.1 uncultured Dehalococcoidales bacterium
GGAGCATCTGGTAGAGGCGTTCATGAAAGTAAGCACCGCTAACATCAGTGATGCTATGCACAGAGCAGGAGAACTGAGAGGATTGAAGCCGGTATGGACAGGCAAACCCGGCGAACTTAAGTTTGCCGGTCCGGCAGTAACAGTAAGGACCTATGATGGAGACTGGAGTGCCCCTGTTCAAGCCATTGACCACGCCAAACCGGGAGATGTCCTCGTTATCGATGCCTGTCAGGGTCAGATTGCGGTCTGGGGTGAATTGGCAACAAACAGCTGTCGTAGCAAAGGCGTGGTGGGTGTAGTCATTGATGGAGCTGTCCGTGATATTGATGACATCCGAAAATTGAAGTTCCCGTTGTTTGCCCGTAATTTCACACCGACAGCAGGAGAACCTAAGGGTTTCGGTGAAATAAACGCCCCGATTGAAATCTGCGGGAGAAAAATCGAGCCCGGAGACTGGATTATCGGCGATGAGAGTGGCGTTGTTGTGGTGCCAGCTAATATGGCTATGGAGATGGCAAACCGGGCTATTGATGTTAATGAAAAGGAAAACCGGATTCGTGAGGAAATTCAGCGAGGTTCAACATTAGGGCAGACTCAGTATCTCGCCAAATGGGACATCAAAAAATAGCGACTCTATAAAGCTTTAGTAGCTATATCGATACATCAAGCGAATTTCAGTATTGACTATCTCGCCTAAAATTTCTACGCCTGCTGGATAACCGGTTGGCTTTTGCTTATAAAGGTGAAACCACTATAACCGAAAAACAGCTTATTCCCTATCAAGATACCCTAGAGAAACTCCCAGTGCAGCACCCCCAATGATTCCTGATAACGTAAACCTGATAATTGTCTGTAGCCACCAATCGTATTGGGAGCCAAGACTATTAGCGATTAGCCAACCTATACCAAACCCTAATAATCCTGCCAAGGCTAGCCCGATTATCTTCCGTTCATCCCTGAAGGCTAATCCTAACGCAGTACCTCCAATCCCCCCTTCCAATCCATCTAATAAGAAAGTACCAAAAGAGACCTCTGGAGAAAAAATTCCTCCGGCCCCCGTGAAAATGGCTGGTAGAAAAAAACGGAGCAAACCACCAATCATAAAACCGATACCACTAAATAGTGATAAAAATTTGATACTTCTTTGGCTACTCGTTAATGCTAGATTGAGTGCTGTTCCTCCAAATGCTCCTTTGGTATAAAATCCAAAAAACAATAAGAGTAAGACGATAAACCACAAAATCCCATGCCCTCCTCTCTGGAAGGCGAAAGCATAAGCGAGAAACGCAGCTATACCAGGGAAAAGACCGCCAACGCCAAATCCAACCGCGCCAAAAAGTGCAAACTTGGCGGCTTTTTTCATTTTTTAGAACCTTTAATCTCTGAAGTCTGCCTGACAATACTCAGGAACTCATTTGCTTTCAGACTCGCCCCACCTACGAGGGCACCATCTATCTCAGGCTGTTTTAGAAACTCAGCAGCATTAGCGGCAGTAACGCTGCCACCGTATAGTATACGCACTTCTTCAGAAGCTGACTTACCATATATTTCAAATATATTAAGGCGGATAAGACCAATAGTCTCGTTCGCCTGCTTTCCAGTCGCGGCTTTACCGGTACCGATAGCCCAGACCGGTTCATAGGCAATAGTGAATCCACCAGGGTAATCGATATCAGCTAAGGATGCTTTTAGCTGTCCGGTTACTATTTCCGCCATCCTCCCTGCCTCGTTCTCCTCCAGTCTTTCTCCTATACATAAAATGGGTTTTATGCCCACCTTCAATGCTGACTTGATTTTTTTATTTACAATCTCGTTTGTCTCATTGAAATACTGGCGGCGCTCGGAGTGCCCGATAATTACATACTCACATAATTCCGCAAGCATCAATGGAGAAATTTCGCCGGTATAAGTTCCCTTTTCCTCAAAGTAAAGGTTCTGTGCTCCTAGCTTAATTGAAGTACCTTTTATCAAGTCTTTAATAGCTGCCAGAGAAATAAAGGGAGGACAGAGCACCTTTTCTACGCCTTTTACCGCATTGAGTACCTGACGCATTTCATTGACCAGTGCCACCGCCTGGGTGATCGTGGTATTCATTTTCCAGTTACCGGCAACTAGAGGTATACGCACTCGGTTATCCTAAGCCCCGAATTTAGTCAGTTTAAGAGCGTTTGCCATCGCCAGAGGCATAATCTGGGTGGCAGGAAGCCTACCTAATCCTCCCTGAAGACAGGCTGACTCAGAAAACTCCCTTACCCTATCGGCACGACACCACTTGGAATATAGCAGTAACGGTACGGGGTGCCAGCTATGTCCCCTGAGTAAAGATGGTGTCGAATGGTCGCCGGTAACGACAATGACATCAGGCTGCAGAGCCGTTAATTCGGGTAACATACTATCAACTTCCTCAATAACAGCAACTTTTCTATTAAAGTCTCCGTCTTCGCCAGCCTCATCTGCCGTCTTTATATGTAAGAAAAAGAAGTCATATTTCCCATAGTTCTCTACTAATATCTTGAACTCATCCTTAATGCTGTCATCTGTCTCCAGGACCTCCATACCTATCAGCCTTGCCAAACCACGGTACATTGGATAAAGAGCAATGGCGGCAGTTTTGAGTTTATAAATCTCATTCATCGCGGGCAATTTTGGACGCCTGGAGAAACCACGGAAGAGGATCATATTGGCGGGAAAATGCCCGGCCAGGGTTGCTTGTGCATGAATAATAAACTGATTGACAATTGCAGCCATTCTTTTAGCTCCTAGGCTCGAGGTGGAAATAGTCAGTGGAAATGCCCCCAACTGCTGGGGATCAGAATCGCTGACTTCAGGAGAAAGGCCGAATCCCCGGAACACGGCAATAAATCGATGTTCTTTTACCGGTCTGATAATAATTTCGACCCTGTCTATTACCAGTCCATCCAACAACCGGCACAGTTGGGTACACTTCTCGGTAGAGATTCGGCCTGCCCTGCGGTCAGTGATCAGACCTTCTTTATCCACAGTACAGAAGTTACCCCTGGCGGCTACATCGTCCGGCTTAAGGTCAAAACCTACTCCGACTGCCTCCAGAACTCCCCGACCAACATTGTAAATGATCGGGTCATATCCAAAAAGAGCCAGATGTCCGGGGGCACTACCGGGAGTTATTCCCGGGCTTACCGGGTCACTCAGACCACAGATACCCTCAGTCGCCAGTTTATCAAGGTTGGGCGTTTTTGCTGTCTCCAGTTCTGTCTTTCCTGTCTCCGGACTGGGTAGCCCTCCCAGACCATCAATAATCAGCAATACAATCTTCGCTGGCGATGGTATGGAGACTGATTTTATTAAATCTAAACTGTTCATCGATCTTTACCATCTATTGGTAAATTTTACTCTAAAAAAGACAAGAAAAAAAGAACCCAACTTCAGGATTGCTTTTTCAATTGACATGATGCCGGCGATCCTTTGTCCAGCAAAGCCTCTACCCCAGGAAGTTTTTGTCCGCTGAGGAATTGCAACGAGGCACCGCCTCCGGTAGAGATGAAGGTCATTTTATCCGCCAGTCCCATACCAGTTACTGCTTCAGCCGTAGAGCCTCCTCCTACAATGGTCGTAGCTTTAAGACCGGCTAACAACTCGGCCATAGCTCTTGTTCCTTCGGCAAACTGTGAAAGCTCGTTTATGCCCATAGGTCCATTCCAGAAAACTGTCTTGGCATTCCTCAACTCCTTGGAAAAAAGTTGAATTGTCTTATGACCAATATCTACAATCCTCTGGTGAGAGGAGATGTTTTCTATTGGTACAACCATGCCCTTAGCCTGAGGGCTAATTTCAGCGGCAACAACCACATCGACAGGCAGTACCAGACGTACTCCACCTTTTGTCGCCATTTCTGTTAACCTGTTAGCGGTGTCCAGTCTATCCTCCTCCACCAGTGATAGCCCTACTTCACAAGACCTGGCTTTTAAAAAAGTGGCTGTCATACCACCGCCTATGAGAAGAAAGTCGACTTTACCTATAATACTTTCCAGCATTTCAACCTTATCACTCACTTTAGCGCCGCCGATAAGTCCGCCAAAGGGATGGACCGGATTATCCAGAATGCCACCTAGATACTCAAGCTCCTTCTCCATTAAAAGTCCGGCCACAGCTGGTAAATATCCGGCAACCCCGACAATCGAAGCATGTTTTCGATGAGCCGTACCAAAGGCATCATCGACATATATGTCTGCCAGGCTAGCTAGAGCCCGGGCAAAATCAGGCCTGTTTTCCTCCTCAGCAGCATAAAAACGCAGGTTCTCCAGCAGCAGCATATCGCCACTCTTCAACTTCTCCACCTTTTTCTCCACCACGGGACCGATGCAGTCCCTGGTAACTCCCACCTTCTTACCCAGCAACTGTGATAAGCGATGAGCAACAACAGCTAACCGCAGGCTCTCAACTATTTTCCCTTCAGGTCTGCCGAGATGAGAGCAAAGAATAACCTTCGCTCCATAGCCAACAAGATAGTTGATAGTCGGTAGAGACGCTCGAATACGGCTATCGTCACTGATTATGCCTGCTTTCTCATCCAGCGGAACATTAAAGTCAACCCTGACCAGAACCCGTTTACCACCAACATTAACATCCCTGAGAGTCAGCTTGTTCATTTTCGAACTTTAGGTATGGAAATTAAAGAGTCAGAAGTGGTAAATAAGGTTAAGATTTTCTCTGTTATCCCTTCGGCATCCAGGCCGTACTTTCTACGAAGAATGGCCTGACTACCCTGCTCAATAAATTCATCAGGTAAACCGATACATTTTAGCTGGATATCGTTGATACCCGACTTCTGTAGAAGGTCAACCACTCTACTTCCAAAGCCACCGCTGAGAGTATTCTCCTCAACCGTAACCATATGTTTAATACGGTTGGCAAGACCAATGATAAGCTCAGAGTCCAGAGGCTTGGCAAAACGAGCGTTAACTACCATAGCTTCAATACCAACTGAAGCCAGCTTGTTGGCAGCTTCAAGAGCAGCAGGCACCATGACACCTATTGCCATAATTGCTATGTCCTCGCCATGTCTGACTATTTCGCTCTTACCTATGGGAAGTGCCTGCAACTCTGTATCCAGTTTCACTCCTAAGCCGGCGCCGCGTGGGTATCGAACTGCCATTGGACGTCCTGATTTCACTGCCGTGTAAAGCAGGTGCTGAAGCTCATTTTCGTCCTTAGGGGCTGACACAATCAGGTTGGGAATCAGTGTTAAATAGGAAAGGTCAAAGGTGCCCTGATGAGTCTTGCCGTCATCGCCAACAATACCACCACGGTCAATGGCAAACACTATCGGCAAATTTTGAAGACAAACATCGTGAATAATCTGGTCAAAGGC
>CAYOHA010000201.1:0-5339 GCA_964403625.1 uncultured Dehalococcoidales bacterium
AATGTCATTCTGGAGGAGCGTAGCGACGAAGAATCTCAGGGAGGGGTGGTATAATCCCCTCTCCACCCTGAGATGCTTCGCTTCGCTCCAGCATGACACTTTACAGTTTTCAGACAGCCTCGGTAGAGATTTTAGAGAGGGGCGAAGCCCCCTCTCTTTCTTTTCTCCCCCGTTCGGCTGAGCTCACGGCGAAGCCTTCCCTTGACAAGGGGAAGGGGGGTAGGCCTGCCCGCCGTACACCTGCCCGCCGTACAAGACTTGGGTAGGCGGGAGACTTTGGCAGGTAGGGGGATAGGTTAATAAACAACTTCATATATTTTTTCTGGTTATTCCAGTACTATGTTGTCAATCAGTCTGGGCTTGCCGATTTTCACCGCCAGTGATACCAGGGCTGGAGGCTTGACTTCTTTAAGTTCCTCAAGAGTCTCATTATCGGCGATACTGATATAGTCAATACGGGCTAAAGGCTGTCTCTGTATAAGCTCGGTCATTTTCCGGCGTATTTTTTCAGCATCTTTTTCACCCTGTGACCATAACTGCTTAGCTAGTTTAAGTGACTGGTAGAGAACCGCGGCTGCTTTACGTTCGTCAGGCTTAAGGTAGGTATTGCGGCTACTCATTGCCAGTCCGTCCGGCTCGCGGACAGTAGGACAGGCAACCACTTCCAGGTTCATATTAAGGTCTTTTACCATTTTCTTGATGACTAGCAGCTGCTGGGCATCTTTCTGTCCGAAGTAGGCTTTCGTCGGCTGGACAATGTTAAATAGTTTAGCGACCACCGTGGTCACTCCCCTGAAGTGGGTGGGGCGGGAAGCACCTTCCAGATGTCGGGAGACTTCGCCCACTTCTACCCAGCTATCGTAATGCTGAGGATACATATCAGCTACCGTAGGCATAAAAACAAAGTCGGTGAATGGTTTCAACATAGCTAAGTCCCGAGGATAATCACGGGGGTAGCTGTCAAAGTCCTCACTGGGACCGAACTGGGTCGGATTAACAAAGATACTGGCTGTCACGATAGAGTTTTCATCTCTGGCTCGCTTGACCAGAGACAGGTGGCCTTCGTGGAGATAGCCCATTGTTGGGACGAAACCGACCGGTTCGTCAACCTTGGCTCTCACCTGTTTCATCTCATCTATTGTTTCGATTACTTTCATATCTTTATCGGCCTCGCTTAAGAGGATTCGGTGAGGGGCGAACCTCCCTCCAATATTTACCTGGCTTTTTTTCTTGACGATACCATTTAGTCAAAGGCTTGTTTCAAGGGGTTGGTAAGGAGTTTTTCATATTGAATTCGATAGGTCTCAAACCCGGAACTTTTGTGGAGTTTCTGTGAAGCTAAGTTGTCTATCCCTGTTTCAGAGCGTAAAATATCGGCTCCTCTTTCACGGGCTAGCTGTTCGGCATGTGCCATTATCTTTAGCCCTATGCCCCGGCGGCGGTAGTCGGCTGTGACGATAATATCTCTTACTTCTGCTATTGTGATGCTGTAGCCGTTAATTTCTGAAAAAGTTACCCATAGATAGCCGATGACAGCGCTGGCATCCTCCCAGATTTCAGCGATAGTCCTTTCGTCTGACATTGACTCAGATAAACTTTTAAGAAATACTTCCGGTTGAGAAGTAGCCAGCCATTTGTCCCGGTATTGTTCGAAAGGTGTTTCCTTTGCCCACTGGCTTTCGGATGCGTAGTTTATGAGACAGTGCAGTTCAAGTAGAGTATCCCTGTCGGTTTTAATATCTATTTTACGTGGGCTGAGCATTCCAGGGGACTCCTGTATCTTGAACTACCCGCTATTTTGCTTTTAGCTCGGTGAGTATGCTTTCATCCATGGTGAAGCTCTGCTTCCCGGTAGGGAAGGCACCTGCTTTCACCTCTTTATCATATTCGGCAATAGCACTTCGCATAATATCAGCAAGCTTGGCATACTGCTTGGCATGCCTTGGGACAAAGTCGGTAAACGAGCCCAGAATGTCATTGATTATCTGGACCTGACCATCACAGCCGGCACCTGCACCGATACCTATAGTCGGAATACTGACTTTTTGAGTAATAAGCGATGCCAGTGGAGCCGGGACTGTCTCCAGGACGATGCTGAAGGCACCAGCTTCTTCCAACGCTTTGGCATCTTCAAGCACTCTGGCTGCCGCCTCCGGAGTTCTGCCCTGAACTCTGTGACCGCCTAACTGGTTGACTGATTGGGGAGTAAGCCCTATGTGTCCCATAACTGGAATGCCACATTCTACGACTCGTTTCACCTTTTCAGCAACGGTTACGCCACCCTCAAGCTTGATTGCCTGAGCGCCTGCCTCCTGGATGAAACGGCCGGCATTTCGGAGACAGTCTTCAACACTGACATGGTAAGTCATAAAGGGCATATCACCGATTATCAATGCCTGCTTGGTACCTCTAACTACCGCTTTGGTGTGGTGCAACATCACCTCCATAGTTACCGGTAAGGTTGTTTCATAACCCAGCATTACCATACCCAGACTATCTCCAACTAGAATCAGCGGGATTCCTACTTCATCGACTATCTTAGCGGTGGAGTAGTCATAAGCGGTGAGCATAGTAATTTTCTCACCCTTCTGTTTCATTTCCTTTATCTGATTTATGGTAATGCGCGGCATTGTCTTCCTCCTAAGTAGTTACAGCCTTAACTGCACCCTTTGTTTTAGTGATAGCGTTCTTGGCGTCAACATATACCAGTCTTGGTGTTATGCTTTGGGCGTCCTCCTCTTCGACGTGGCAAAAGGTGAGGATGATAACGATGTCTCCTTTCATAGCCAATCTAGCTGCTGCCCCGTTGACACAGATTTCGCCTTTCTCCCCTTCGATAGCATAAGTATCAAAGCGGGCACCATTGTTGATATTCAGTACCTCCACCCGTTCGTAGGGGAGGATATCGGCTGCTTTTAGAAGTTCACGGTCAATGGTGATACTGCCTTCATAGTCAATATTGGAATCGGTAACACGGGCTCGGTGGATTTTACTTTTAAGCATTATTCTCATTAGGCTTACTCCCTTCATTGACTTTTTTCTCAGTTTGGTTGTTTCAGTATAGCCTGTAGCTCCTCCGCCTGCTGTTCATTAATTCTCCCCTTAGCTAATGCAATCGGTATAGTCTGACGACCAAGCTCGTAATAGGTAGAGAGCACGGCAGGGGCTACTTTTTCAAGGACATTAATGTGTTTCTTGATAGTTCCGGTATCGCCCCGGGCAATTGGTCCGGTAAGGCACTGAGGTAAGCCGACCTTTTCAATGTTATTAATCGTCCCCCGTAATAGTGGCAGCAGTGCCTGGCTGGCTTGCTGTGTCGGGATATTGAAGGTTTGCCATAAATCAGTGGCTAACTTGACCAGTGTGACCAAATAATTGCAGGCGATGACGGCGGCTGCGTGATAGACTACTTTATCTCCTGACTTCAGCTCTATCCAGTGGCCATTTAGGGAGGTTGCGATATCTTTGAGGATAGTTAATAACGGTTCCTCAGCCTCTATAGCAAAGGTTGAGCCAGGTATATTATCAATAGCCTGTTTTACATTGGCGAAGGTCTGAAGAGGATGGAAAGCTCCAACCTGAGCGCCTGCTTTCCTGGCCGGTTCCAGAATATCTGTCGAATCGGCGCCGCTACAGTGGACTACACTTTGATTTGCGTGCCACATTACTTCGGATACTACCTGGGCGATTGCTCCATCAGGTGTGGTGATGAAGACAAGCTCAGCAGTGTCAGCTACCATCTGATTACGGTTAAAAGACCGGCAGCCTTTTATTTGCTGTGCCAGTTTGTCAGCCGATGTTTGACTTCGACTGGACACAGATACCACCTGGTACCCCCTGTTATTCAATCCGATACCCAGGGCGGTACCTACGGTTCCAGCTCCGATGAATCCTATTTTAAGCAATTTGGCTTCCCACTGGGCTAGACTGATAATAAAAAACCTTCTCCGGCACAGCCAGAGAAGGCACTCAAAACATATTGATATTTTTGCCGTCTCGGTCGTATCCGATCCAAGCGACTCAAGTTATTAATGTCCTTTATCAGAGAATCACCGCTACTTAGTCGATGCTCTCAACTGTAAATATACCAAGCTTATGGTTTTTTGTCAATAGCCTAGACTCAACCTTAATCTGTGGATTTTTTAAGTGAGATGCCAAATATGTCTTTGCGAGAAGTCCTTCATAAAGTGAAGGACGACGAAGCAATCTGGGGAGGGGGTTTTTAACCTTATAATTTGATACATAAACATGAGAGGTATGAGTAGTTAATGGCGGTTTAAGTCCACCCCAACACACGGATTGCTTTGTCTCGATAAAACGAGACTTGCAACGACACCGTAGAGGTGCCCTGTTTAAACTCGGATTCACGGATTAAGGCTCAACGCTCTATTCAACTCAAGTTCAAGAACACCGGGTTTGGAGCCTGAATCTATTACTGCCCAGGGTAGTTTCTCTGAAGTATTCCATTTTTGATAAAGGAAAAAATCAATATCCAGATGGTATTTATCTATAGACTTTTGCCAGCCTGATAATGATACCTCATCGATATTAGCCAGCACTTTGGCTAATTTAGCGTCTCCTCTGGCTAAAATTCCTTGGACCTGACTCCAGGCAGGGCTTTCGGCTTTAACTTGAATACCTTCCGGAGAAAGTATCTTTTTAAGTAGGGACAAACGGTGGTTTAATGTCGATAATTTTTCCATAGGTAGCCACTGGAAAGGTGTGCCTGCCTTAGGCACGAAAGGAGCAACGCTCAGAATGATACGGCAGCCAGTCTGGCGTCTGTCAAGGATAGCCTTGCACTTCAGTGTTAGATTCGTAATTTCTTCAATATCAATATCGGTCTCTGTGGGCAAGCCAATCATAAAGTAGAGCTTAAGCTGTTTGATGCCCTGCCCGGCTACTTTATACATTGCTTCCAGGATATCATCCTCGGAGATGCCCTTCTTAATCACCCGGCGCAGACGTTGAGAGCCAGCCTCAGGAGCAAGAGCCATAGTCTTGGCTTTGCCCTTTGCCATTTCTGCCAGAGCTATTTGGGGGAGGGGTTTTATTCGTAGCGAACTGACGGAAATTTCAGCCCCCATCTGCTGGAGGCTGAAAAGTAACTCCTCGAAATGGGGGTGGCCAGAGACATCAGGCCCGACCAAGCCCAGACGTTTACGGTGCTGAAGCCCCTGCTCAGCCTGAGTTAACAGGTTTTCCACTGAACGAAAACGCATCGGGCTGAATGCACCTGAGACCAGGCAAAAACGGCAGCCCCAGTTGCAGCCCCGCTCTACCTCGATAAGGTAGAGGTCGCCTAATTCGGTATCAGGCGTAAGGATAACAGAATGGAC
>CAYOHA010000202.1:0-5332 GCA_964403625.1 uncultured Dehalococcoidales bacterium
AGAAAAAGAGGGATTTTTAATATCTTGATGCTAAATGGAAGAGGATTAAGGGGATGAGGTTATGGCAAAAGTTGACAGATGAGAGTATAATTTTTGTAAAAGGGAGGAAAATGGATAAATACAAGACAGCGGTAGAATTATATGTGTCCTGCATCAGGTCTCTTGAGCAGAGAAGTGGCGTATTCCTTTTGATGCAATCAATTTTGGTTGCTTCCTATGTTGCCTTGCTGGTTAAGAATAATGACTTGATACTTTTCACAGTAGGCATTTCAGCCATTGGTATAATTATCTGTATTGTTTTCTTTTTGGCTGGAAAAACTACATCAGTCGAAGCTTCAGTATGGCAGTCGTACATGATAGAAATAGAGAAAAAAGAACCCAGCACAGAAGCTAAGGAACTGCACTGGGGTTATTATAAAGAAACCTACAGCAAAAGAGCAGACTGCATCACAAAAACAGCCTTAGGTAGGTTTCCAGCTCCAACATTATGGCTATTTTCTCCTTCAGTCTTCCTTACCGCTTGGATTTGTAGTTTTGTCGTATTATTTAACTGGCACTGGATATGGCTTATTATAATACCTATAGTCCTAATTTCTGCTGTAGCTGTTTACTACTTCCTCGGAACTAAAGTAAAAGATATGTAAAGCGCTTGTCAAATCCCCTCCCCCCTCCTTCCTCCGTAATCTGAAGTCAAAGTTATTTATCCAGTTAGCGGATGTTTATTATCTAGTGTGGGTTCCGTAGGCAATAGCAGGTAGATTAAATTCGCTGGGGTATTTGAAATTCATCTTCGCCAGCGCTGCCACCTGCCGACCAAGATCATAGGCTGCCTTCATACATTTTTCAAGGTTTTTTACATCACCTTTAGCCATAGCATAAGCAGCGACATAACTAGCAGCAAGCATCCGCCGTGAGACAAAGTAGAAATAAAGGTCTTTTATGGCATCTATGTTGCCAAGACTGGCACCAACAACCACAATGCCACCAACCTTGTTGGCAAGGTTCCTCTCAGGATGGCTTAACGCAATCGTCCGGTCCATTATCGCCTTGCACTGCGCTGCCATATTATAGAAGTAAATCGGTGTGCCGAAGATTATGCCATCCGCAGCCACCATCTTATCATAGAGTGGCTGCATGTCATCCTTGATGTGACAAATGCCTTTCTTAATGCAGCTATCGCAGGCATCGCAGGGTGCTATTGTCTTGCCTGAAACACTGAAGAGTTCGACATCAGCCCCTTCTTGTTTCGCCCCCGCCAACACCTCGTTTAGCAAAGTCACTGTGTTACCATCTTTCCGCGGACTACCCGAAATTGCTAAAATCTTCACGTCTGTTCTCCTTTCCATAAAATAATTCACTTTATATTGCGCTCGCCTTTTTTTGTATTTCGTAAAGTTTAGTGAGGGCTTCGAGAGGAGTGAGAGAATCAATATCTAACTTTTCAATTTCTTCCAAGATTGGAGGCTTTTGTCCGAAGAGGGATATCTGCTGGGTTGGCGCAGCTTTCTGGTGCTGTCTTCTGGATGTGATCTGCTTCTGGCTGCTCTCCTGCTCCAGCTCTTCCAGCACCTCGTTGGCCCGGTGTACTACCGACTTTGGCAGTCCGGCAAGCTGGGCAACGTGGATGCCATAACTCTTATCAACACCACCGGGCACAATTTTACGCAAAAAGATGACTTTTCCTGCTTCTTCGGTAACTGCCACGTTGAAGTTCTTCACCCTGGGCAAAAAACTGGCAAGCTCAACCATTTCATGATAATGGGTAGCAAACAAAGTCTTAGCTCCGAGTTTAGGGTTATTGTGAATATACTCAGCCACCGCCCGGGCAATGGAAAGCCCATCGTAGGTGCTGGTGCCCCGCCCGATTTCATCCAGAATAAGCAGGGAGCGGGGGGTAGCATTGTTCAGGATATTGGCCGTCTCTACCATCTCTATCATGAATGTAGACTGGCCTGCCACCAGATCTTCCCTGGCACCGATACGGGTAAAAATGCGGTCGACTACACCAATTCTCGCCGAAGCGGCGGGGACAAAACTACCTATTTGAGCAAGGAGTACAATGAGGGCTACCTGTTTCAGATAGGTGGACTTTCCGGCCATATTTGGACCGGTGAGTACAATAAGCTGGGCATCATCATTAGATAAATAGGTATCGTTAGACACGAAGTCAGTATCAACCAGGCTTCTCTCCACCACCGGGTGGCGCCCTTCTTTGATAGCTATTTCATTACCTGTATTCAACTCCGGACGGTGATAATCACAACGCATGGCAACCTCAGCCAGACCGGATAAGACGTCCACATATGCCAGAGCACTGGCAACGGACAGAATGCGTTCACTCGCGGTGGCTACCTGTCGGCAGACTCTCTGGAAGATGCTAGCCTCAAGCTCACTGAGCCTGTCCCGGGCGTTCAGAATCATAGTCTCATACTCTTTCAACTCAGGAGTGAAAAAGCGTTCGCCGCCGACAAGTGTCTGTTTCCGAATGTAGTACGCTGGTACCTGCGGCAGGTTCGAATTTGATACCTCGATATAATAACCAAAAACCCTATTATAGCCTACCTTCAAAGACTTAATGCCGGTCTTCTCTTGCTCAAGGCGTTCCAGATTAGCCAGATACTGGGTGGCATTCTGCGATACCAACCTGAGTTTATCAAGCTCGTCATCGAATCCTTTCCTGATTACATCACTCTCACCAAGGGTGGCAGAGGGTTCGTCAGCAAGCGCTTCTACAATTAATTCAACAACGTCCTGGCGTGGTTTAAGCTCTTCCTTCAACCAGTTAATCGGGCTGTTACTGCTACCACTCTCGATTACTTCGACCAGTTTTGGTATTATCTCCAAACCTCGTTTAAGAGCAATAAGCTCACGGGGGTTGGCTATACCACTCCTCACTCTGTTAATCAACCGTTCAAGGTCAGCTGTCCTACTCAATAAAGAAATAATCTGGTTGCGAGCCAGCGTGTTACCATGAAACCACTCAATGGCGTCCTGTCTTTTTACTAGTTCTGTCACGTCTAGTAAAGGCTGGCTCAGCCACTTCTTCAAGAGTCTGCCCCCCATTGCGGTCTTGGTCAGGTCAATAATTGATAGCAACGAGCCTACGGTGGCTTTGGAGCTGGCACTGCGAAAAATCTCCAGATTAGCCTGAGTCTGCTCGTCCAAAGCCATAAACGTACCTGTAGAGTAGGTAGATAATCTGGTCAATTGCCCCAGAGCCCCCTTCTGAGTCTCCTGAATATAGTGGACAATAGCACCAGCGGCTCTTATTGCCAGAGGTAACTGAGCACAACCATAGCCATCAAGGGTAGCTACTTTGAAATGTTCGAGCAGGGTCTGACGGGCGATCTCCAGCTCTAACCAGTAGTCTTCAAGACGGGTTACCGAAGCTGTCAGTTTCCAATCAGACATATCCAGGCTTTCGGCGGCGATAATTTCTGAGGGTCTGAGTCGCTCAAGCTCAGGAAACATTCGTGAAATTGGTATCTGGGTAGTAGTAAATTCGCTAGTAGTTATGTCAACATAAGCTATACCCACCTCATTCTCATCTGGAACCAGGCTGGTTAGATAGTTATTTGTCTTATTATCAAGCAGGGCAGGCTCAACAACGGTACCCGGCGTCACTACACGGACAACCTCACGCTCGACCAGGCCTTTTGTCTCACCAGGCTGGGTGAGCTGTTCACAGATAGCAACCTTATGACCGTGATTGACCAGTCTGGCAAGATAGTTATCGAGGGCGTGATAGGGGATACCGGCGAGTGGCACCCGGTGCCCTTTCCCCATTTCCCTGGAGGTAAGGACGATATCAAGCTCCTTGGAGATTGTTTTGGCATCCTCATCGAAGGTCTCATAGAAATCCCCCAGGCGGAAGAGGACGATAGCCTGGGGATATCTATGCTTAATCCTGAGGTATTGCTGCCGGATAGGAGTTATACTTTCTTGCATCATAACCTATTCTAGCAGAATACAACTAATCGGAGAATAGTAGAGCACTCAACAATTGTTTGACAGAGAAATGACAACTATGCCATAATGACTTTCCTAGAGACTTTAATAGCACGCTTTCTTTTACCAGCCTATACTATTATCAAACGTAGAATAAGACATACGATAAGCTGGATAGGCAGTATTAGACATCAAACGTATCAAATTTTTACTGCAATATTTTTATAATAAATCTTAGGTCTGCTATAAACAAGGCTGCTTGTTACAATCTGGGCTTTGATATATTCGGGCGATACTTATAACGAGATGAATTACGAGGAGGTTATGAAATGCCATTCGAATTGACTCCAGCTGAGGAGATGTCACGGAAAATAGCGCGTGAGTATTGCGAAAAATATATTATTCCCCGTCGCAAAGAACTCATGAAAAACGATCAGGACATGTGGGATGAGGAAGCCAGAAGACAGACAAGAGCTGGACTTCATCTTCATATCGTGCCTCGTGAAGAAGGAGGCACCGGTATTGGTTACGTTGCCAGTTGCATTACTATTGAAGAACTGTGCGCAGCCTGGCCAGACCTTGCCTTTGTCATTTACGGCGAATTTGCCTACTATTTCGCCAAGGCCTGTGGTGGAGCGGTAGCTAAAAAGTACATGCCTGGAATTATCAAGGGCGATATCCTGGCAACTCCGGCTATCACCGAACCAAGCGGAGGTTCCGATGTATTAGGCCTTCAGTCGACTGCTAAAAAAGTGGACGGCGGCTGGGTATTGAACGGCAGAAAGTGCTTCCAGAGTGAGGGCCACTACTGCGATTTCGCTATGACACTAGTTAAAACCGGCGACCCCAATGACCCGAAGACTCCCGGGGCACGTTCACTTACGGCGTTTATTGTCGATAGGGAATTTGACGGTTTCCGCGTCAGCAGGCTGGAGAATACACTGGGCAGGAAAGGTGATCTGACAGAGTTTGTTTTCGATAACGTATTCGTACCCGATGATTTCGTGGTTGGTGGGGAGAAAGGAATCGGTCGCGGTCTCGGTCCGGTTTTCGCTGCTGTCGGAGACATCGGCAGAATGACCATTTGCGGAATGTTGAACGGTATTTCACTGGGCTGCTATCGTACCGCTATGAAATATGCCAGGGATAGGAAACTCTACGGGCGTCCTATTTCCGAATTACAGATGATTCAGGCTCGTATGGCTAATATGGCTGTCGATCTTGAGGCTTCTCGCGCTCTCACTTATCGAGCAGCCTGGCTGCGGACTAAGGGAGTCAGAGCAGACGCCGAACAGGCGACTGCCAAGAACTTCGCCGAGAAGGCTGCTATCAGATGCGCCGAGCACTGTGTAAAAATTCACGGGGGTTATGGCGTTGTAGAAGA
>CAYOHA010000203.1:0-5315 GCA_964403625.1 uncultured Dehalococcoidales bacterium
TTCTTCGTCAAAGCCAGCGATACATATACTTGCCGGTGGCTTGTCGGTATTAACGGATAGGACGGCGTATATCTTTCCGTCTATCCTTTGCGGGAAAAGCGCCATAGCTTTGGCATTAAATGGCGTCACCGGATGCTTTTTCCAAACCCTTTTCAGGTCCTTGCTTATCGCTAGACCAACTTTAATCCCCTCGGTCTTAGGAGGCCATGCGGACAGGGCAGTATAAAAGATATAATACTTGCCGTTAAATTTCGTTACCCGGGGGTCTTCGCAACCGAACCGCTCCCAGAGGTGCTCGGGGAAGATAAATCGCCTCCGGCCGGCGAAATTAAGCCCGTCCTTACTCCGGGCAATACCAATGCTGGAAACAGAAAGCCTGGCCCCGGTCAGGCTGCTGTAATAGGGCAGGGACAACGCTCTATAGACGAGAGAAATACCTTCCCTTGTCTTGATCGGGCAACCATTGAAAACTGCCTGGGCTTCCCAGAAGTGGTTTCCCTTTGGTGTCAAGATTGGGTTTTCTTCAAATCTTTTAGCCAGCATGCTAGCTCCTTCCTTGTCACTCTAAGAAATCCTGCGAAGTCATGGGGCTCACTTTTTCAAGTTTTCATCATCAGGAACATCTTTGTCCTGCACATACTGCATATCCCCTGGATTGCTGGTCGGCCATTCTTCAAGGTTATCGCTATGGGGTTTTCCATCTCCCTCTTTGCCCTGCATTTCACGCAGTATGCCACTACGCGTTTCTCTTTTACAGGCGTAACCGGGGTGATGCCGACCTTTGTTGATGGCGCACTGAGGATACCTGGTGCCGATTCTCGTATCCCGATAAGATATTCAAGAATCGTATCCACTTTTGCCGAAGCAACGCAAGCCACTTTGTCGGCTCCGCCATAGTAAACCAGCAAGCGGTCGCCAATTACTACCGCTCCGCAGGGATAGACAACGCCGGCTTTCCACCCTTCGTTTTCGTACCATACATCAGGCTCCAGGATTGGCTTCCCAGACCGGGCTAAGACCCGGGTTGGGTCTTTCAGGTCAAGCAACATTGCTCCTATTTTGTAGCGACCGGGGTCACACTCGTCTACACCCTGGTAGATAGTCAGCCATCCGTCTTTTGTCTTAATAGGAGGAGCACCGATACCAAGCTTTCGGCTATCCCAATGAGATGCTCTCGCCGGGATCGTGAATTCCCCTTTCAACCATCTGGTTGTGCCGTCAAAATCCAGGTCGTCAACAAAATCAACCAGGATGTCGGGGAAAATTCGGTGGAATATGACATACTTGGAGTTTATTCTCTCCGGGAGAATACAGGCGTTTTTATCTACAACCCCGGGAGGGGAGATAAGCACTGGCTTCTGCCATTGCCAGTTCCTTGCTAAGAAATCATCAATGTGTATTGAGGTCAGTGCCACACGGGGTGGGCTGTATCCATCGAAAGCGATGTAGGTCATATACACCCTTTCGTCAATTCTGGTCAATCTCGGGTCCTCACACCCACCCTCTCCTCCGCCTCCCGACACATAATTGTCCTCCTCTTCCTCATCATCCTCGGCGGAGAAATAAGTGACTTGAGGATTAATTTCGGTGGGATAGACTAAGCCAGCGCCTTCAAATGGCTCTCGTGGGACATATATCGGTTTATCCAGCCGCTCGTCTACATGGAATCCATCAACACTGGAAGCATATCCAAAAACCGATACGTCTGAGTCTCCAATCGCACGATACACAATGTGGACCTTACCGGCTTCATAAATAGCCCCGGGATTGAAAGCCGCTTTTGACTCCCACCAATGATTGGGTTGCGGCTGGAGAATAGGATTTCCTTCAGACCTTTCCAGAACAGGAATGGCTTCTTTTTTCTTCTTGGGAACAGGGACAGCTCTTATTTTCCTTTTGCTTACAATCTTACTCATCACCTACCTCCCTACTACAGCTTTGAGACTGTTTATCCCCATGGCAGAGCTGAGAACCTGCGTTACTCTTTAAATAACATTAACATGTATTCTTATTATAATACAATGTGAAATAGCATAACATTTGGAATGCTAGGTTTTGCCTAGCCGTCGCAAGCAGGTTGAACAAAACCGAGAATCGTTCAATAACAACAGATTGAGATTATCTATGTAAAAGCGGATTTCGCTTCGGTTGATCATTAGTGAGTGACCTTGGATTTAAATATTTAACAAGCCTGAGTTATACACTAGTTAACAGTCATCCCGGTTTATCTTCCAGGTAGTTTCGTCCCCCTGCTGAGAAAATTTTTGAAATCCACACTTCTGTAGTACGCGCTCTGAACGCGGATTATCATCCGTGACGGCAACCACTGTCCTGCATTCTTCGTGGGAAAAAGCCCAGTCTCGCAATACCTGTACTGCCTCGGTCATATACCCTTTATTCCGGTAAGCGGAATCAATGCCATAACCGATCTCTACCTCGCCTTCAGCACTGGGAATTCCTTTGAAACCGATTAGCCCAGCTCCGTACGGAACATCTTTAACAACAATCAACCAGTAAGTGAACCAGGCGTGGAGTGTTGATTCAGAAGTCATCATTTTAGCCGATTTCAGGTTAATAGCTCCGACCACTGACTTATCGATGATGTTACCAGATACCGGGATACCCAATTCATTCCCTAATGATGTCAAGTCAATAAGAGACAGCTTCAACTGCTCGACTGAGAGTGCTATGAGACGTAAGTGCGGGGTGGATACTTCAATTGTCAATTAGCAAATATCCAATCTTAAAATAATACAGCAATTATGCGGGTATTAACGAGTAAATGCAAATTGGCAGGTGTTATTCACCAAGCCTGAAGCTATGCTTCATTTAACATTTATTCCGATGACTATATGAGCATATTTACCCTTATTTTCAACGTTAATAGAATGAGTATTTGGGTCATTTGATTAAGTTATAGAGACAATATCATATCAACTTAATTTTAGATCAAGGTATACCGCTTGTGGAGACCAGCTAGAAGTAATAAATAACCTTTTACCCTTAAGAAAAAATGCGTATCCTCACCAGGGAAGTCTTCATCTACATTCTTACCCAATCTACATTCTTACCCAATCTACATTCTTACCCACGCGATGAAGAAAAGTTAACCGTTGAATGGTATAATATACTTATCTTCGGGACTTACTAACCCAAATAATGACGGATAGAGGTTGAGGTGGCTACGTCATTATTGGCAACAAAATTTAATATCCCACCCATCCGTCCCCATCTGGTAACACGACTGCGGCTGATAGAACGGTTACAGGAAGGCTTGAACTATAACTTGATCCTCGTTTGTGCCCCACCCGGCTTTGGAAAGACGACCCTTCTAAGCGAATGGGTACATAAAAACCAGGAGCGGGTACATACTGCCTGGGTCTCGCTAGAAAAAGGGGACAATGACCCGGTCCGCTTCTGGGATTACTTCATAGCGGCATTACAAACACTTCAGCCCGATTGTGGGGAGAAAATCCTGCCGTTGTTACATTCTCCCCAGCCACTGTCTACTGAACCGATGCTGACCGCATTAATAAATGACCTTTACCGTGTCAAGGGTGATTTCGTTATTGTCTTGGACGACTATCACCTCATCGAATCACAACAGATACACGATGGTATCATTTACCTGATTGAGCATCTGCCTGCCCAGGTCCACCTGGTGATCGCTACCCGCGCTGATCCCCCATTATCTTTAGTGCATTTATATGGTAAAGATGTGATGCTTGATATACGCACCGACGACCTGCGTTTTTCTACCGACGATGCTGCCAGCTTATTGAAAGAAATGAAAACGCCGGGACTTTCTGAAAAGGATGTCGCTGCCCTTAACGAACGTACTGAAGGCTGGGTAGCAGGGCTAAAAATGGCTGCTCTTTCCATAAGGGGTCAAAAAGATATCCCCGGTTTCATTGCCGCCTTCACCGGCAGCCAGCGTTATGTCATGGACTACCTGATGGAAGAGGTGCTCCGGAAGCAGTCGCAGGAGGTACGCGATTTCCTGATGAAGACCTCGGTACTCGAGCGATTGAGCGCTCCTTTATGTGATGTCGTAACCGAGAGGAAAGATAGCCAGGATATTCTACTAAGCTTCGAGCGTAGTGGACTTTTCATTGTGCCGCTGGACGAGATCAGGCAGTGGTACCGCTATGAGCATCTTTTCGTTGAGTTATTAAGGCACCAGTGTGAAAAGGTCTACGGTACAGAACAGGTCGCTGCTCTACACCAGCAGTCAAGTCAATGGTATGAAGATAATAATCTCCCCGATGAAGCTACCCACCACGCCCTGGAGGCAAGAGACTGGGAAAGGGCAACGAGGCTTATATATACTCATTACGAAGCCCGCAGGAACCTGGGAGAGTTCAATACGCTATTTAGTTGGTTCCAAGCGATTCCTTATGAAAGATTGCGTGAGCACCTCTGCCTGTATACAAAGTATGCCGACCTCCTTTCCACGGTAGGTCAATTGGACGCGGCCGAGGCCGCTTTAGGTTATCTGGAATCCACGGCTCATGATACTGCCTTAGAGGGAAATATAACTTTTTCACGGGGTTTCGTTTATGGGCGCCGGGGAGATATGAAGCGTTATCTTGAGTTAATGGAGAAGGCTTTTGCTTTGCTGCCGCCGGATAATGTTGTGATGCGTGGACGGGCAGCTGTGTGTATAGCCCATGCTAAACAACGCTTTATGCTTCTTCGAGAAACTGAAGAATGGTCGATGATAGCCTATGAACTGGGTCAACAAGCCGGGGATATTTTCACCGCTTCCCTTGCCCTGGTCCAAATATTTGCCATAACTGTTTATCAAGGTAAACTGAAACGCGCCGTAGAGTTCTTAAAGAGGGAGACTGAATTTGGAGGACAAACGGCGGGTCGAGAAATATTGTGTATGGTCCAATACATTCTGAACGAACTGGAAGGGACGATGGAAAGCGCCAAGTTGGCGGTTGGAGCGTCTGAACTCAGAGGAGCGATGAGTGGAGCGATCCCTGCACTCTATTGCCAAGCCCAGGTCTGTCTGGCGAGGGGCGATGAGGTTGGAGCAGCCACGGCGATGGAGAGAATGGACCAGGCAAGCCGCCATCCATCAGTCGACTCATTCTGGTATGCGGACTATATCGCCAACCACGTCGTATATGCTATGCAGCAAGGTAATCTGGAGGAGGCTGCCAGGTGGGTTGAGCAGCTCCCTGATACTGATAGTATGCTCCCTTTCGACCGTTACGTCCCGGCGAGACTACTATTGGCGCAGGGCAAACGAAAAGAGGCGGCCAGGCTTTTACAGGAGCTATATGACGGTTTTTCACGCTCTGGTT
>CAYOHA010000204.1:0-5301 GCA_964403625.1 uncultured Dehalococcoidales bacterium
AAGGGGCATCCACCTTCACGATCACATCACCAACAACAGCATCACGCCGTGAAGTATCGGATACTACCCAAATGACGTTCATATTATCCTCCTTATAATACGATAACCTGCTACAGCCGCAGTTCCAGACGTTTTTCCAAAAAACGATTCTCGACTTTAATGTCACGCATATGCTTGACGAATAATTGATGGAGCTCACGAGCTACATCCGGATGCTGATAAATTACGTTTTTCTCCTGCTTTGGGTCTGATTTCAGATTATATAGCTCCGACCCGCCCGGCTTGGTATCGTATAGCAGTGACCACTCATCGGTGGTTACTGTTGCCATGGAATCATATTCCACATCGCGTTTGACACCATCAGCAGATACTTGCTTATCACCGTCATTAAGAAATGAAAAGCTGGTGATTACGTGCTCATAGCCGGGCAGGCTTGTGTCTTTCACCTTCGGCAACAATGACTTACCCTCGACACTGGAGGGTATTTCCTGCCCTATAATATCCAGAACCGTGGGCATTAAATCGATCGCCGATGTCAATTTACTATAGGTCCCTGGAGAAATGCCGGGGACATAAATGAACAAAGGAACAGCAATCACTTCTTCATAGTGCGGCGTACGCCCCAGGTTCGGTACTTTTCCCGAGCCCGGCTCCATCCGGCTAGTAAATGTTATTTTGCCGTAACGACCGCCATGTTCATCGAAATGTGTGCCATGGTCGGTCGTGAATATAATAGCTGTATTATCCATAAGCCCCATATACTCTACCTGTCTTAGAAGGTTGCCGACCCATGTATCTACCATTGTAACCTCACCGCAATATGTGGCATGGGCTTTATTGAGTTTTTCTCTGGTCATTCCAGGAGTATCTTTCCAGTACCCGAAGCCTACTCCCAAGGGTTCACCGTCATAATCGGGCCAGTAAAGCTCTGTGTAATACCAAGGGGCATTCCATCCCTCGTGGGGGTCCCAGGTATCTATGTAGAGAAAGAAGTCTTTTTTATAGTTACGTTCTAGCCACTGCATCGCTTTGGCAAATGTTTGAGGAGCGAAGCATTCGGCTTCAAGACGGGATTGAGGTTTGCTTGGACTCACTGGTCTCGGACGTGGTACCCCAGTATCACGTCGGGGAAGCTGACCAGGAATTTCTTCGTAAGTTTTAAAACCACGGTCGTAATTCATATCATCACCCAGATAGAACGGCGTGTCGACGACCGCAGCAGTATTTATGCCATTTCCAGCGAGTATCTCAGCGAGTGTCGCTTGACTCTCAGGTATCCTCTCCCATTGCATGAACGATACAGTAAATCGACCGGTAAAATAATCTGCACGGGCTGGCATAGTAGGGAACGAAGCTGCATAATATCGGTCAAAGCGTACTGATTTTGCCGCCAGAGCATCTAGCGAAGGCGTATGGATTTCTCTATTCCCATAGGCACCAATATGATCACGTCTTAACGTGTCTGCTACCATCCAGATAACATTCATTACAGTTCTCCCAGTATTTAACGTATTCTTCTACATCCGTAACTCTAGACGGGGCTCAAGTTTCTCTTGCTTTAGGTGGGTATCTTTCAAGTGTTTAACAAAAAGCGCATGGAGTTCACGGGCAACATCCATATTTTTAGATATTACATTTGTCTCCTGCTTTGGGTCCGATTTCAAATTATAAAGCTCCGATCCTCCCGTTTCGATATCATAAATGAGAGTCCATTCCTCAGTTGTAACAGTCGCCATAGAAGCCTTAGCTGCCCGGCGCATGACGCTGTCAACCGAATTGTCGGTATCACCGACATTAACGAACGAAGAACTACTAAAGACATGCTCGTAGCCGGGTATACTGGGGTCTTTCATCATCGGCAGAAGTGACCTGCCCTCGACATTAGACGGTATTTCCTGACCCATAATATCCATAACCGTGGGCATTAAGTCGATTGCCGACGATATTCCGTTATAAGACCCCGCTGGCATACCGGGTATATATATTAAAAGTGGAATACGCGTTACTTCTTCGTAATACGGCGAACGACCCCAGATTCCTATCCTCTCATTGGGGTCGGGATTCCTGTAGAATATCATTTTGCCATACATACCTGCGTGCTCCCCGAAATAGTAACCATGGTCACTGGTGAATATGATTGCCGTCTTGTCCATCAAACCCAGGTTTTCCACCTTCCTCATTAAGTAACCGAACCATGTGTCCACCATCGTAACCTCGCCGCAGTACGTGGCATACGCTTTCTTGACCTTTTCCTCGGTGAAATCCGGAGATTTAGGCCAGTAATTGTAGAGTGACCTTACAATTTCACCATCATAATCGGGCATGTAGAGTTCTGTATAGTAGTTCGGGGGATTCCAGGGCTCGTGGGGGTCCCAGGTGTCTATATAGAGAAAGAAGTCCCTCTTATAGTTGAGCTCAAGCCAGTTCATTGCCCTGGCAAACGTCCGTGGTGCAAAACAATCAACATCAAGGCGGGTCGCACCACCACCTCCACCTCCTGCCATCCAGAGCTGGCCGGCCACCTCTTCAAAATACCTGAAGCCGCGGTCGTAGTTCATGTCATTTCGCAGGTAGAACGGGGTATCAACCACCGCGGCGGTTAAAATTCTATTGCTGCTGAGTAATTGGGGGAGCGTAACCAAACCCTTTGGATATGGTTCCCAGGACATGAAAGACACCGTCCATTTGCCGGTCATATGGTCGGCACGGGTGGGCATGGTCGGGAAACTTCCTATATAGAACTTGTCGAAGCGAGTCGATTTGGTTGCGAAAGCATCTATTGCAGGCGTATGCATTTTCTCGTTGCCATAGGCACCCACAGCATCACGTCTCAAAGTATCAGATACTACCCAGACAACATTCATTCTAATTCTACTCCTATATGTTTTTTATTATCTCATTTCTCTGCCGGAGGCAAAGGAACTACAACCTTTTACCTCCGGCAGCTTCAACTTTTGCATTTAGGCTACACTGCCTTATGACTACTCTTATAGACTTATTCTACTATCTCAATGGTGTCAGGCTTAGTATCCCATAGATTTCTTCAGCGCCTCATCTATCCAGGTGAAGGTGAAGACACGCATCTGAGAAGAATAACCTATGTCCCATTCACCATGGTAATTCTGTACCCATGGCCAACACAAGGCGTAATTATACGGGCACGGTAGCCAGACTCCCCAGGCACTCTCGAGAATTAGCGCAGTTACATCCTTTAAAACCTGCGCAATATTAGCATCGTCCTTGCCAACACTCCGGCTAATAGCTTCGTAGGCTTGTTCGACGCGCGGGTCTGTCCATCTAGAATGGTTCCAAAAGTTGCCCTTACGCACATCCTGTAGAGCCATAGGCTGAAAGGTGCTGGACATCGCGTAAATCATCTCTTTGTGAGTGTTGCCAAACATGACGCCATTAAACGCGCCTGTTTCCAGCGTTTCAATCTCCATATCTACATTGATACCCTTGAAGTACTCCTTAATTATGGACATGTAGTCTGCTGCTGTAGAAGCACACTGAACGACGGTTTTGAAGCCATTAGGATATCCTGCTTCGGTTAGAAGCTGTTTTGCCTTCTCTGGGTTATAAGAAAATAGTTCCTGTGTCGATGCTGGAAGCTCATCAACCGTCATGTAAGCATCCGAATATTCTTTGACATTGGGAATGGGATAACCTATCATATCAGCATTACCCTCGTAGTACTCATCTATCAGCTCCTGCCTGTTTATAGCCATGTTCAGTGCCTGCCGAACCCTGATGTCATTGAAGGGCAGTTCCTTGTCCAGCCTACCACACAATAATGACATCCCGCCAACAGGTCGCTTATAATACTGTACTTCAGGGTCGTCCCTTAGCATGTTTTGTGCGTCCTCCCAGCCAACAGCCTCCATCAAATCAACATTCCCTGTCCGAAACGCCGCCATCTGGGTAGATGCGTCGGGTATAACAAGGATTCTCGTTTCGTCGGGATAGGGCAACTGGTTCTCGGGATGAATGGGGTCGGACTGCCAGTAGTTTGGGTTCCTTATGAAGGTTTGCGAAACGCCAACGACAACATCCGTCAACATCCATGGTGATGTCCCAATGGCATTCCTCCAGTCGTTCAGGTCTACTAGCTCTGTTATATCTTTCGGGAACACATCCATCTTATCGCCGATTTCCAGCAGTAGTGTCCCCTGCGCTGCAGAAGGAACCTTGACTTCAACTGTATACTTATCAAGTGCCTTTACCGATGTTGGGTTCTTACCGGTAGATGTCATATTAACATAGAACCAGCATGTGGGAGTCGTGAACGCCTTATTTATGGTCCAGGCTACATCATCGGCGGTGAGCTCCCTGCCGCTTATCGGTGGCTTATTCCACCATTTAATCCCCGGGCGGATATGGAAGACAATAGTCTCATCATCAGATAGCTCCCAGCTTTCCGCCAGCCAGCCCGTCATGAACTTCATCTGGCCAGCACAACCGAATACCAGGTCAGTTTCATGGGTGCCCGCCGGCCCTTTTGACCAGTCTCCGCATATTAGCTCTTCCTGAGTTATTAAATGGGTAGCGCAGAGCGTATGGCTCATACGAAAAGTGTCGAATCCCTGAGGGTCACCACCTGTCCTGACGAACACTCCGCCGTATTTAGGCACTTCTGGAGATAGTATTCCTTCCTCCTCTTTCTCTACAGCCTTTTCCTCTACCTTTTCCTTAGTTGTTATTACCTGTCCTCCCTCCTCCGTTACTTTCTCCTCCTCTTCTACTTTCGGGCCACATGATGCTATTACTAAGGATAGCACCATCAAACAACTCACCAGCAACCACATAGCCTTCTTCATCATACCTGTTTCACCTCCTATATTGATTTTACAAGCATAAGTAGTATAGACTTCAGATAATTCAGTTGTTCTATCTCAATAGTACACCTCCTCGGCTGGCCCTGCCGTTAACCCGGTTGCCCCCAGGGCTCCAGGCACGGGGGGAGGTGAGGAGGGCTAATTAAGCTACCAGGTTGAAAAAGAAAGACCTGTAGCACCCTAGTTTCCCCCGACAGGGCCAACCCTCTATATTCTCCTTTACTTGCCTCGTCTGAGTAGAAAAGAAGTGCTTTTTGATGTCTGTGGTTACAGCTACAATTAGTTATATATTTCCAGGCGTTTGCAATCTGACAAATAGTTCGGTAGAAAAGCATATGTCGTGCCCGGTTAGTATAGAATATACACTATGTTTGGGTGAAAGAGAAATCAGGAAAATCCCTATATTTGACTTCCATAAACCTGAGTTTAAAATTGGGTGACAAGTGAGGTAAGACGATGGCGGAGA
>CAYOHA010000205.1:0-5187 GCA_964403625.1 uncultured Dehalococcoidales bacterium
AACCTTGAACCTAGCGGTTAACAGCCGCCCGCTCTACCGTTGAGCTATCGGGGAATTATTTCGATTATCAACTTTTTCGAGTCAGAAGTCAAGCAGATGTTGTGCTATATACTGGAGTAATAATATAAAACACATTACGATTACAACTTGCCGCTAGAGTTATTTTTTCTAGATTGCCATTCGAGCAATCTCAGCGATATCGTAGATATTAATCTTTTCGTCGTACTCTCTGGCAGCGTCCTTGAAGTTCCTCTCACACCAGGGACAACTGGTAACTAGCGCTGTAGCTCCGGTAGCTTTTGCTTCTTTCAGTCTTTCGTTAGCTGTCCATAGGGCCAACTCAGGATTTGCCTGGCTGACACCGGCACCAGCCCCGCAGCACCAGGCATTCTCCCTGATACGCTCCATCTCTACCAGCTCTATCGCCGGAATGCTTTTTAAGACGTTGCGAGGAGGGTCGTACACACCATTATCAGACAGATGACGTCCCAGATGGCAGGGGTCGTGATAGGTAACCTTCATTGGTACCTTCTTTTTAAACTTGATGCTACCCCCTTTTATCAGCTGGTCAAGGTACTCTACCAGATGCAGTACTTCAAACTTCATTTCATTTTTGACTTTGGGGTAAAGTTTCTTGAATGTGCCGTAACCATCAGAGCAGGAGGTTACCACCTTACTCACGCCAAGTGTATTGAATGTCTCCATACTGTGTTCAGCATACTTAGTAAACTCACCTGTGTAGCCTATTTCGTAAGCACGCCCTCCACAGCAGGTCTCTTCCGTACCCATTATACCCACATCCACACCGGCTGCTTTCATCAGGCTTATTACGCTTCTGGGTACTTCCCAGAGCTCAGGGTCAAATGAGATTATACAGCCGGTATGATATAGGACGTCCACTTTCTTCTGAGCAGCGTTCTTTACTCCCAGATCCTTAGCCCAGTCGCCTCGCTCCGCTTTGGGTTTGCCGAAGACATTGTCGTCTTTCCTCAGTCCGTAGTACATAACCATATAGGCAGGGTGTAAGAACCCCTGCGTAACCGCTTCTTCACGAAGAGTCTGGACAGTCTCGAATATATGCTGGTGATGGTAGACACCACACTGCTGCTCGCAGGAAAGGCAGCCGGTACAAGCATATATTCTCTCGCGTATGTCATCGTCAGACAGGGACAGTATTTCTTCGGAAACAGCCTTGGCTATGGCCATCTGCCCCGAAGGAAAGTATGATTCGAACTGATATTTTTCTCCAGCCGGACAAGACGGAACAAAAATATTAAGGACATCCTTACAGGTACCACAGTGTGTGCATCCATAAAGCCATTCCTTGACATCGTTAAGAGCCATTAGTTCCTCCTTCGTCCAATCTATATAAAGCTACTCCTGTGGTGCACCCCATCTGCCCGGATTAAGAATATTGTTCGGGTCGAGCATTTCCTTGATCCTCCGGTGCAATTTTGCCCAATTGGGGTCAGCCCGTTCTTCTAGCTTCCTTACTGCCCAGACCGGCGTCTTGTAAGGTACGAAACCCATCTCCAGGACTAATTCAAGCTGTTCCGCACATAGAGCTTCCACTCTCTTTACTGTTTCAGGGTCTTCCTTGTTGTAAGGTAGCATCCATCTCAGACCGACGAAATGCCCCTCATTCATAATACGAGTATAAGCGCTACGGGTAATATTGTATTTATCCTGTAGAGCACAGCCTCGTTTGACGGTTTCTAGCCATTTACTCATCGGGCCATAGGTACCAACCCAGGTTAGCCCTCCTCCTCCGCTTAACACCGGTAGAGCCTGCATGGGGAAACCAGCCCTACCACTGGGCATAGTCCGGGGTACGTTTATCTTAATGTCTCTGAGTTCTTCTCTGACGACAGCTTCGATGACCTTTACTTTAGCATCAAGTTCCTCTTGGGAGTTGCCGGAGATTTCCGTGGATATTGTGAATTCAGGATCACCTTCCTGGCGAGGTGCTGCTGGGTATATAGAAGCCTTCTCGTGTTGCATAGCCTTCATAGAGACCTTGCCCAGGGCAAATGAGGTACCTATTAAATCATCAGAGACCCGTGTCCGTGATATTGCCCGTATCAGTTCATAGGCGCCTTCCAGGTCCATCAATTGGAAGTTCATGCTTGCGGTATGTTTTGGCTTAGGCCAGAGACTTACGGCCATCTTGGTAATGACGCCGGTAGTGCCCTGCCAGCCCATAAAGAGTCCAACCAGTTCGGGGAGGGGGGAAATAGCTTGCCAGGTATTACTCACCGCACAGGAGCCGATTTTTACTAACTCTCCTGTTGGCAGGGCAACCTCCAGCCCAGTAACCCAGTGTGAAGCTGCCCCGTATCTAAAGGATAAATTATTCAGTCCCTGCAGGATAGCATTAGTTACGACGCCGGTTGAAGGAGGTGAAAAGGCATAGGTATATATTAGATTGGGGTGATGTTTATTAAGGTAGGCTTTGATATGTCCGAATGTAACTCCGGCTTCGACCACGGCATACATATCAGTGTCGTTCACCTCGACGATGCGGTCCATCCTCTTCAGGTCAAGTATTATTCCGCCTTCCAAAGGAATAGCCACCCCTCCGATGTTACCCCCGGCGAGGTAAGGTGTGACCGCTATCTTCTCTTCATTGGCAAGGCGTATTATTGCCTGCACTTCTTCTACTGTTTTCGGTAGCACCAGGATATCAGGCCAACTTGGTTTAGCCTGTGTCATATCATGCGAGTGAATATACAGGTCGGCTTGATTTGTGGAGACGAACTCAATCCCCACAATCTTAACCAGCTTCTCCACAATCCCGCTTCTGACTGATGTTTCCAGCATTTCCCCAACCTCCTTTGCAGCAATTTCATCCTAGTAAGAATACTAAGAAATAACTATAGTTGGCAAATTGTATATTATTGTTACCCGAACAGATTTCAGAATAGTCTTTCAAGAATAGTAATACCAAGAAGAAGTTAATTAGTGAAAGTCCCGTCGCTCAACTCTCTGGTCACATCAGCAATCTTGGCCATAGCTATATCATGAGTAGCCACCACTATCCCCACATTTTCCTTAATTGTGATTTCTTTAAGGAGATTGAAAATCGCCATGCCGGTGGCTAAGTCCAGCTCTCCTGTTGGCTCGTCAGCCAGAATCAATGAAGGGCGATGAGCCAATGCCCGGGCGATAGCCAGCCGTTGCAGTTCTCCACCGGATAGTTCGTAGGGTCTATGACGCATACGGCCACTCAAACCTACCCGCTCTAGACAGTCTTCAGCTCGCGTATGACGCTCTGACCTTTCCCATTCAGCGATTCGCAGTGGCAACTCGACATTCTCATAGGCTGAAAGTAAAGGTAGTAGACCAAATGACTGGAAGACAAATCCAATGTGGCGACGTCGCAGTTGTGTTAATTCCCATTCGGAGAGTTTGGACAACTCTTGACCTTGAAAATGGACAGAACCAGATGTGGGACTATCAAGCCCACCCAACAGGTTAAGGAGGGTTGTCTTACCCGAACCTGACCGCCCGGTTATTATGAGTAATTTTCCAGATTCAACCTCCAAATTGATATCATGTATGGCTCTTATCTTTTCGGAGCCTAGATTGAATATCCTCTCCAGATTGTGAGCCGAGACGAGTGGTGTCGTCATCTCTTGTCCTCTCCTTTACTACTCTCCCCGGGCCAGACGGTAATATGGTCTTCAGCTAGAAGAACCCTTACCCGCCCCTTCAATTTCAACTTTTCTACATATTCTCTGGGTAGTTGAAGACGTCCGGCACCATCTAGAACGATATACTCTTCATAGCCTTCTCTTGATTCTCCTTCTGCCTTAATCGGCTTAGTTCCACGAATGGCTTCCAGGCTAGTCCTTCCATCGCGGATGGTTACAACTCGTTGAACCTTGCCTGTGATAGATCTGTCATGGGTCACGATTACAATAGTAACTCCATATGTCTTGTTTAAAGAATGAAAAACATCGAGAATACTTGTTGCCGATTGACTGTCCAGTTCACCAGTAGGTTCGTCAGCCAGAAGGAGTGGTGGATTATGTGCCAGTGCTACGGCAATAGATACCCGCTGTTGCTCACCTCCAGATAATCGTTCTGGTCTATGGTGCATCCGGGCAGCCAGTCCTACCGCCTCCAGCAACTCTTTGGCGCGTTGTTCGCGTATTTTTTGAGGTACTCCAATAAGGGTAAGAGGCAGTTCTACATTTTGGAAAGCCGTAAGATAGGGAATCAGGTTCCTTCCTGCCTGTTGCCAGACAAAACCTACGTCCTCACGCCGGTATCTGACCAGTTCGCGGGCTGGTATCTTAAGCAAGTCAGTTCCGCCAACAACCACCTTACCCGCCGTGGGGGTATCCAATCCACCAAGGATATTGAGCAAGGTGGTCTTACCACTGCCGCTGGCGCCGACAATTGCCATAACCTCACCCTGCTCAACTAAAAGATCCAGACCTCGCAGGGCTACTACCTCTAAGTCAGCTATCTTGTATATCTTAAATACATCTTCACAGGTTATATAATAGTTATTACCTTTAAAACTAGTCATATCTCTACCTCCACACTTCCCTCAAAAAATAACCTTACACATCTCCCATCCTTAACGTCCGGTGGATAGCTACCCGGGAGAAGAATAGAATGACCAGAGAAATAGTGATGATAAAGGCTATCGCCAGAATAGTATAGGCTATACCAATAGTACCCCAGTTTATAGTCAGGATAAAGGGAGGTAATACCATTTCTCCCTGTTCCGTAAGCTGGAGGAAAGGCATCATAATATAGCTGAGTCGTTCGCCGATAATTGTTCCCAATCCCATACCAGCTATAATAATAAAAAGTTGCTCAAAACATACCAGCCCAATTATCTGACGTATTGAAAACCCCAGAGTCCTGAGGATAGCGAAATCCAGTTGCCGTCCTTGAGCGGAGAGATAAGAATAGACAATAAATCCCAGACTGCTAACGAGTATTACTCCCAGAAAGGCAATCATTAACATACCTCCCCACCCGGCACCCGCCAGGGGGTCAGTTTTCAATTTCGTTAGAAGCTCCTCTCTATCATAAAGCTGCTTGGCACCGTAGGACCCTTTTTTTAGGGTATCGATAGTAGCCTCCCGTTGCGTACTGTCGCTGGTGATATCCAACCACACTTCATTGGGATAAATGGGTGAACTCAATTGCCGGTTTCTCATACTTAAA
>CAYOHA010000206.1:0-5156 GCA_964403625.1 uncultured Dehalococcoidales bacterium
GGGGATAGGTTGTTAAACACTCTCTATTTTGCCTTGGAGTTGGCTTGTTTTTCTTTGCTGAGCTGGGCTAAATTATTACGGGCATTCTGTCTCAAGACACTGATTAGTTTTCCGAGTTCAATGGCGTTATCTTCATTTATTGATGACATTACTCGCTCGGCGACGTCTCTTGCTAGCGGTAGCGTTTCATTAAGGAGCTTCTGTCCCTTATCAGTCATCACAATGTTGATTACCCTCTTGTCATCTGTGTCGCGCTTGGTAATTACCAGTTTATCTCGCTTCAGACGTTCGATAAGTTTTGTGATACTGTGTGGTTCCTTGAACATCCACGCCGCCAGTTCAGAGTGTATCATAGTCCCGTTGTGCATATTCAGGATTTGTAGTGCCGCCAGCTTGACTGCTGACATTTTTTCTTTCTCGTACAGTTGTGCATCTGCATACTTTAATACTGTCTCTGCAGTCTGCATAAAAAGCACAAAGGTTCTCCAGATTGGATTTTGGATGTTTAAGTCGATCAGTTCCGGTACTCTTTCAGGCATTATTTTCTTACTCCTTCTCTTTCTCCTTAAAAAATTTAATAAAAACCCATTGACAAGAATACATTCGTTATATTAGTATTCAGGTGTTTTCGTTGCCTATAAGTGAATAACATAGGCAGTTCATGTATGAACTGTTATTTATAAATTATACAAAAGCCCAGAAAAAAAATCAAACAGCGGTTTTATCAGATGCAGATGGCGATATTAGCTGGGGGACTGGCAACAAGACTGGGAGACCTGACCCGGGACCAGGCGAAAAGTATGGTGAGAGTCCTGGGCAAGCCATTCCTTGAATACCAGTTGGAGTTACTATCTAAAAAGGGAATTACAGACATACTGCTCTGCACCGGCCATCTGGGTGAGCAAGTTGAAAAGTATGCCGGAAACGGCGAGAAGTACGGCCTGACCATTAAGTATAGCCTTGAGAATAGACCTCTAGGCACTGCCGGGGCACTTAAGAACGCTTCCCATCTGCTGGAAGACATGTTCTTCACAATGTATGGTGATTCCTATCTATTTCTGGATTTCCAGGCAGTAATGCACTATTTCCTTTCGCAGAATAAACTTGGCTTGATGACTGTCTATGAAAACCACGATCGTTATGACCTGAGCAACACGGCGGTTGAAGGAAATCTGGTAAAGCGGTACAGTAAGAAAGAGCGTACTGGAGATATGGTCTATATCGACTACGGTGCGAATATCTTCAGGAGAGAAGTCTTCACATTAGTACCCGAAAACCGATTTTACTCTCTTGAAGACCTTTTTGTCCGCCTGATCGAGATGAAAGAATTGCTGGCTTTTGAGGTAAAAGAACGCTTTTATGAAATAGGCTCACTTCAGGGACTTCAGGAATTTGAAGCCTATATGAAGGAGGTAATATGATACTGTCAAGAGCACCGACCAGAATTAGCCTCGGCGGGGGGGCTACCGACCTCAAGTCATATTACTCTAAATACGGTGGTTTCCTCATCGCTGGGGCGATAGATAAATACTGCACTATCCTCGCCCACAAGAGGTTTGAGGACAACATCCGTCTCAGTTATTCCGAGATGGAAATTAAGGAGAAGGTCTCTGATATTAGTCACCGTATCTTCCGGGCTACCCTTGAGCTTCTTGGCATCGAACGGAAAATAGAGCTTCACTCCGCTGCTGATGTGCCCGCCGGCTGCGGACTGGGCACCTCCTCCACTTTCACTGTAGCCCTTCTCAATGCACTTCATGCCTACAACCGCAGTTACGTAACTCAAAGGCAGCTGGCTGAGGAAGCCTGCCATATCGAAATAGATATCCTCGGCGAACCTATCGGTAAGCAGGACCAGTATATGGCAGCCTTTGGCGGCCTCACCTGCCTTACCTTTGAGAAAAATGGCGATGTTCTGGTGGAACCACTACGTATTTCCGATGAGGCAATCGACCGGCTGGAAAACAATCTCATCCTTTTCTTCACCGGCAAGCAGAGGAGTGCCTCTCAGATTCTCTCCGAGCAGGACACAAAGTCCCAGCAAGACGATACTGTAATGATACAAAACCTCCATCAGATTAAAGAGATAGGCTTGGAAACCAGGAAGTATCTGGAGAAGGGACAGGTAGATATGCTTGGTGAATTTCTCCACCTGCACTGGGTTACCAAGAAAAAGCGCTCTCAACAGATGTCCGACCCCTTTATCGATGAATGCTATGAGGTTGCCCGGAAGAATGGCGCTGCCGGCGGGAAGTTGATTGGCGCTGGTGGCGGTGGATTTTTTATGTTTTACTGCCCGAATGACCATAAGCTAGAGCTGATTAAGGCAATGCACGGTATCGGGCTGAGGTGGGAAAAGTTCCGCTTCGATTTTGATGGCGCCAAAATACTGGTCGATGCTTAGGGAGGGTTCAATTGGAAAACACCGACTTCATCCGGGATTACCTCTCAGAGGCTAGAGAAGTAACTGAAAATATCTCGGTTGCCGATATCGATAGTACTATCGAGGTCCTTTTTCAGGCCTGGCAGAATGGAAACCAGGTCTTCATCTGCGGTAACGGCGGTTCGGCATCAACGGCTACCCATTTCGCCTGCGACCTTTCCAAGACGACCATCGTCCCGGGGAAAAAGAGGTTTAAAGCCCTTTGTCTCAACGATAATATCCCTCTGATGAGTGCCCTGATCAATGACGAAGGCTTTGAGCACCTTTTCACCGAACAGCTCAAAGATAGGTTCGAGAGAGGAGATGTTCTCATCTGTATCAGCGTCCACGGCGGTGCCGGCAGGGATAAAGCCGGTCTTTGGTCTCAGAACCTGCTCAAGGCTATGAAATATGCCAGCGATCTTGGCGGCAAGACCATCGGTCTTTCCGGTTTTGACGGCGGTCCGATGAAGGAAATCGCCGATGCCTGCATTGTGGTGCCCGTAAACTCCACTCCGCAGGTGGAGTCGTTCCATCTGGCTATGGAGCATCTTATCTGTGCCTGCTTGAGAAAAAAGATTGAGGAGAGTTGATATGCGTGCTGTATTTCTTGATAGGGATGGAGTAATTAATGAGCTTGTCTACTACCCGGAGTTCGGTATCATCGATTCCCCCTTCACCCCCGCCCAGTTCAAGCTTCTCCCCGGTGTCGCCCGGGCAATAAATAAACTCCATACAATGGACTATCAGGTAGTCCTGGCTTCAAATCAGCCCGGCATCGCCAAGGGTCACTTCTCAGAAGAAATTTTTAATAAAGTATGTGCCAAGATGAGGGCAGACCTGGCTGAAGAACACGCCTTCCTCGATGTCGAATACTATTGTTTTCATCACCCTCAGGCTAATGTCGAAAGTCTCCGGGCTGATTGTGACTGCCGGAAACCAAAGCCCGGTCTCCTTTTCCGGGCTGCCAGGGAGATGGGCGTCGACCTGTCTGAGTCCTGGATGGTGGGTGATGGACTAACTGATATCAAAGCCGGGATAAAAGCCGGGGTAAGGACACTATTACTCGGCCAGACGAAGTGCGAGCTTTGCCACCTGATGGACGAAGAAAATGCCAGGCCTGATGCCATCGCCTCAGACCTGGAGGAGGCAGCCCGGCTTATTTCAATGATGGAGGTAAAAAATGGAGATATTTATCGACTCAGCCAATCTCACCGAGATTGAGAAATGGCTTAAAATGGGCGTTATCGATGGCGTTACCACCAACCCGTCCATTATGCTCAAGGATGGCGTCTTCGATGCTGAAGAAGGGGCAAGAAAAATCGCCGCCCTTATCGACCCCCGCCCCCTCTCCGTTGAGGTTACCACCAACGACCTCGCCGAGATGTTAACCCAGGCGGAAGAGTTTGCCTCCTGGGCTTCCAATATCGTTGTTAAAATACCCCAGATAAACCAGGACGGCGTCCCCTGCTACGGCGTCATTAATCAGCTCGAGACTGACGGTATCAGGGTCAATGCTACCGTCGCTATGTCTTTAGGCCAGGTCATTCTCGCTGCCAAGGCTGGCGCCACCTACATCAGCATCTTCAGCGGCCGGGTCTCTGATGAAGGTGGCAGTGCCTTTGACGTTATCAAGAACTCCGTCGACTGGCTTGACCGCTGGAAATATGAAAGCAAAATAATCGTCGGCTCTATCCGGTCGGTCGGAGATATCCTGTCCGCCGCTCTGGCCGGGGCTCATATTATTACCATTCCCCCCGAGTTCCTGGGCAAAATGGCTGACCATAAATATACCCGTGAGACCGTTAGGCAGTTCGTCACCGATGCCCGTAAAGCCCTGGAAATGATGGAGAAAGCGAGGGTAAGCTAATACCTGATTGTCTAAAAATGTCATTGCGAGGAGCGTAGCGACTTGCCTTCGCTGACCTGCTCGCCGAACAAGTTCTTTGGTAGGCGAGAGCTTTATGCGTAGGCGGGCGAAGCAATCCGTAACCCCTTTGTCATTGCGAATGAAATGAAGCAATCCGTAAAACGAATAGTGCTTGTGTCATCCTGGAGCGAAGCGAAGGATCTCAGGGAGGGGTATCAATATAAAAATGGAAAGACCATACAATTGTCCTCCAGTAACGGTGCTCATCTGCACCCTGAATGAAGCGCCAAACCTGCCCTATGTCTTACCCGGAATACCCGACTGGGTGGACGAAGTCCTGCTAGTCGACGGCCACTCTACCGATGGCACGGCTGAAGTGGCACAGCAAATCTGCCCGCGGGTCAGGGTGCTCTATCAGCCGGGCAAAGGCAAAGGTGACGCCCTGAAATACGGTATCACTCAGGCAACCGGCGATATCATCGTCACCCTGGATGCCGATGGTTCCACAAGTCCTTCAGAAATACCGGACTTTATCAACCCCTTACTTAACGGCTATGACTTCGTCAAGGGTTCAAGGTTTTTAGGCAGGCGTCCCAGAATGCCCCTGTACCGCCGGTTTGGCAACCGGGTTCTCGCTACTACTGCAAATATATTATATGGCACCAGGTATACCGATGTATGTTCCGGCTATAATGCTTTCTGGAAAAAGGCATTTCAGACAATGCACTTTTCAAATGACGGCTTCGAAATGGAACAGGAAATGGCTGTTAAAGTCAAGAAACTGGGACTAAAGGTCTTGGAGGTGGCGCAATTCGATGCTGGGCGATTGAATAATAACAGTAAAGTCTCCGGTGTCAAGCAGGG
>CAYOHA010000207.1:0-5146 GCA_964403625.1 uncultured Dehalococcoidales bacterium
CCCAGCCTTCTCTTCCAGGCATCCAGTGTGATATAGCCACCCTTCATATGACAGGCTGTCCCCAGGCATACTCTTATCGAGTGGTTCCCGGGTGGACTTAAACGGAACTGATTGTAGAAGGTGACCACACTGTAAACATCTATCTCAGCTATATCAAGAAACTGAGCAATTTCAAGCATAGCTTCTCTAGGAAGATAGCCAAGCCTGCCCTGAACCTTCTGTAGAATAGGTATCAGGTTCCCTCTTTTCCTGCTGAACCTTTTTAGAATCCACCAAGTTTCTTCTTTTACTTTATCTTCTTCTGTAGTCAATCTTAAAATCCTATATTTCTACCAATCTACTATCCTGTATAGAGATTTAATCAGATATTATTTAATATAGCATCCAGATTGCGACTAAATAGGAGGCAATTCATCCGAATCAGGTCTTGTTCCTATGAATAAATTACAGCCGGCTTACTCCGACACTATCTTTTACATCAAAGAAAAACTTCTCATCAATCTGCAGACCCTTGTCGATTAAATCAAGGACAATTTCTTTTTCCTCAGGGAATTTATAGCCGTTATAGTCCTGCTTCATCAGCGGGACAAGACTACCTCCTGAGCGGAATGAGGTATTCATATTGTGGTCAAAACAGACGCCGGAGGTTACATCCAGGTTTTCAATCATCAACTTGATTTCCTGTAAGCGTCCGTGAGGTGAGGTTAGCTCAAACTCACCCTTCTGGTAGGCTTCTAACATCGGTGTACCGTTACTGGGCACGAAAGGTCTTAACCTGATAAAATGCGGATTTATCTCATTCAGCACGTGGGCTGTATTGACAGCATGCTGAACCCACATTTTTTTACCGCCTAACCCCGGCATGACATACTCGGAAAGCTCAAAACCGGCCGCGAGAGCTTTCTTACCCGCCCGGATATGCTCTTCAGCAGTAACTCCTTTATTTATATATTTCAATAACTCGTCATCACCTGTCTCCAGACCGACATGCAGTCTTACCAGACCAGCCTGGCGGAGCTGGCTTAATTCCTCGGATTTCTTCTTGGCAATAGTCTTTGACCGTGCGTAAGATGTAATCCTTTCTATGCTGGGAAAGACCCTCTTTAGATACTTTATAACTTCTACTAGCTGGTCAGTATACATAATCGGGGTATCAGCATCCTGAAAGAAAACAGTCTTACCACCGAAGACCAGCCAGTTGTAAACATTGACCACACTCTGAAAGTTATTAAACTCGTCCTCACTCAGGTTATTCATGTCCTTTCCGTAAAGCAAGCTATTCTGCAGCACATTGGCTAACAGTTCGAGTCTTCCAGCAAAACCGAGCTTCCATGAGAGTGCCTTTATCTCATCACTAATTGCCTTAATGGCATCGATATCAGCTTTTACTTCATCGACTGACCTTAGCTCGAACCGCTTATGATTATAGAAAGTACCATAGCAAAAAGCGCACCGGCTCCAGGGGCAGTTTCTGGTCACCCTGAGCAATAGAGAGAAGCTCCCACCCTCGCTTGGTGGTCGAATAGGGCCAATCTCAAAGGAATGTGCCTTCAGTTTTCCTAAGTCGACTATATAGCCTGTATTTCCGGTCCGTGAAATATTTGTCATTCAATATACTCCCAGCCTCAATTATAGTTTATGCCAGGAATGCAGGCAAGCGTTCTAAATTTGACTGATACAAAGTGGGTATGTTATTCTCCCAATTAGTTAAATATATCTGTCGATCACTATCATAAAGGAAAATTAAAATTGAATATATTTAATAAACAATTTCAGAGGCGGTTCCCGGAAGATAATGACCAAAAATCTGGGTCTGAGAAAAAGCGTCGGTGGACGGGCAAAAGGGTTTTACTAATACTAGCTACTCTCCTTGTCTTGTTTATATTTTTAAGTATAATCAAGGGATTCTATACGGAATGGCTTTGGTTCAGCCATCTTGGCTACGGTGATGTCTATACTACCATCCTAAAAACCAAGTTATTAGTTTTCTTCATCTCAGCTATATTCTTCTGCGCCCTGTTTTCAGGGAATTTGATACTAGCTGCACGTCTGGCGCCTAAGGCTGAAACGAGTCTCCTACCCTGGGCCATAGTACGCCGATTGCAGCCGATACTAAAGCGAAGCACCATTGTGATAATAACAATACTCAGCATAATCTTCGGTCTGATAGCCCAGGGCAACTGGGAGGCAATACTCCGTTTCTTTAATTGGCAGCCGTTTGGCATAACAGACCCTGTTTTCCATAAAGAAATCGGTTTCTATGTCTTTTCACTACCATTTCTTCAAGCACTCAAAGGTTGGCTGATGGGAGCTTTTATAGTTACTCTTATCGGCAGCCTGGTAGTATACATTTTCAGTTATGTGGTTCAACGGTTAAGGTTCAGCTTTGCCCATCCGGCTTTTGCCCATATCGGTGGATTGTTTATAGCTATCCTGGGTTTCGTTGCCTGGGGTTACAGACTCGGCATCTGGGAACTGGTCTTTTCCAATCGCGGGGTTGTTTACGGAGCTGGCTATGCCGATTTGCATGCCAAGCTTCCAGCCCAATGGATTATTTTTACTATTGTAATCATCCTGATGATAGTTATTCTGGTCTCGATATGGCGGCGTAAACCACTTTGGAGCCTTATCGGCATCGGAACATGGATAATAGCTTCTATTGTTATCGGAGGTATATACCCCGCCCTAGTACAGCGTTTCCAGGTACAACCTAACGAGTTAGCCCGTGAAACACCATACATCGAATATAATATTGAGTTCACCAGAGAGGCATTTGCCCTGAACCGGATAGAGGAACAGCCATTTCCTGCAGAAGATACGATAACCACACAGGATATAGCCCAGAATGATGTCACCATCAGTAACATCAGAATATGGGACTATCGCCCGCTAATAGACACCTATAACCAGATTCAGTCCCTTCGTCCCTACTACGACTTCAATGACGTCGATATCGATCGTTATAACATAGATGGCGAATACCGACAGGTTATGCTGTCAGCACGAGAGTTATCTGTAGAGAAACTGCCCGAAGAAGCACAAACATGGGTTAATACTCGATTGCTGTATACTCACGGCTATGGCTTAACTCTCAGTCCGGTTAACGAGGTGGATACCCAGGGATTACCAGTACTACTGGTAAAGGATATACCCCCAACAGGTAATATCAATATCGAACAACCAGCACTATACTTTGGCGAAAAGACGGATGATTACGTGATTGTAAAAACAGATACCCAGGAGTTCGATTACCCCAGTGGTAACGATAATGTCTACGGTAGCTACCAGGGTAAAGGTGGAATCAGTCTGAATGGATTTTTCCGCCGTCTGGTCTACGCCTGGGAACTGGGAGACATCAATATTCTCATCAGTGGTGAGTTAACCGCCGAAAGCAGGGTTCTTTACTATCGCAACATCAGGGAAAGGGTAAGCCACCTGGCTCCATTTTTACTGCTCGACGATGACCCCTACCTGGTTACTGTGGACGGCCGGTTGTTCTGGATACAGGACGCTTATACTATCAGTGACCGTTACCCTTATTCAACTCCCAATTCCGATGGACTGAATTATATTCGCAATAGTGTGAAAGCCGTCACTGACGCTTATAATGGAGACGTAACATTCTACGTGGCTGATCCTTCGGATGCTATCATCCAGACCTACCAGACCATCTTTCCCAGTCTTTTTGTTCCCATGGAACAAATGCCTGAGCCCATCAGGGCTCACCTCCGCTATGCTGAAGGTATGTTCAATATTCAGTCTTCGGTCTACGTCTCCTACCATATGCAGGATTCTAGAGTTTTCTACAACAAAGAAGACCTATGGGCTATACCCAGAGATGTCTACTTTGGCAATGAGTTACCTATAGAAGCATATTATAATATCATGCGCCTGCTGGACGAAGAGAAAGAAGAGTTTCTGCTGATGTTACCTTTCACTCCGGCAAATAAAAATAACACTATTGGCTGGCTGGCGGGACGCTGTGACGGAGAAAATTATGGGAAGCTGATTGCTTATCGTTTCTCCAAAGAGAAGTGGGTGGATGGCCCCAGCCAGGTTGAGAACCGGATAGGTCAGGATACCGTTATTACTGAACAACTCGCTCTGTGGAGCCGTGGTGGTTCTCAAGTCATCCGCGGTAACTTATTATTGATTCCTTTAGGCAAATCTATATTATATGTAGAGCCGGTCTTCCTTCAGGCTGAAGGTGGCGGGCTGCCAGAACTAAAGCGAGTCATCGTGGTGGCTGGCGATCGTATAGCTATGGAGCCTACGTTAGCACAAAGTCTGGCATCTATCTTTGGTGTTGAAGCTCTTCCAACTGAACCTGAAGTCACCCCACCGGTCTCGGAAGAACCCGAGGAGCCGGTAGCCACTGATATAGCCAGCCTGATTAAGGAAGCTCAACAACATTATGACAAGGCTCAGGAGTATCTCAAAGCGGGTAACTGGACTGGCTACGGTAAGGAATTAGAAGCTCTAAAAACTGTGCTGGATAGACTGGCAGAACTTGTTGCTGAAGAGTGAAGATAGCTTGCCAGTTTTAAATCATGTCTTTTGAATTGACTTACCCTCAGTTAATAAAGTATACTAAAAATACCTGTAGGCATTGATGAACCTTATTAGTTAAATAATGGGACTCCGAGTTGCTGTAACTAACGGTATTTTACCTATGTAAAGCAACCGATAGGGCACAGGCGGAAACACCTGTACCTCCCGTGTTTGGAAAGGAGAGCCGATTTATGACGTCGTTTACGTCAAGCAGAGCACCTCCTTGAGGTGCTTTTTTATTACGGCATTGTTTAGGAAAATTCTAAGGAGATGAATTAGTGAGAAAGATAATTTATTGTTTATTATGCGTAGTAGCTATATTAGCTCTATTATTTAGTTTTATCGGTTGTAAAGCATCAATCGCTTTGGAGTCACCAAAGACTAGATTTAAAATAGCTACAACTACTAGTTTATACGATACGGGTCTCTGGGCTTACCTTGAGCCTAAGTTTGAAGAATATGAAAAGGAATACAAAGCTGAAGAAGGGGGGATTCCACGTGTTGGCATTGAACTGGATATCGTATATGCCGGCACGGGCGCCGCGTTGAATCAAGGTAAGAGCGGAAACGTTGATGCCGTCATTGTCCAGGACCC
>CAYOHA010000208.1:0-5134 GCA_964403625.1 uncultured Dehalococcoidales bacterium
CTATGTTTCCAGCTATGCAGAAGGTTCACAGAAAAAAGCCATCCAGTATTCACTGATGTTTACTCTTGGACTGACCCTAACCTTCACTATTTTAGGCATAATCGCTGGAGCTCTGGGAAGACTCTTTGGTGATGTCGGCGGTTTCTGGAAATATGTATTACCTCCGGTAGCTATTCTTCTGGGGCTATATCTACTCTTTTCTGACAGATTGAACTTCAATATAGGCTTATCACAACGGTTTATGCCCAAGCAAAAGGCTTTAATCGGGGCTTTTTTAATAGGGCTTTTTTTCGGGATAGTCGCCTCTCCCTGCGCTACGCCGGTGTTGGGAGTGATACTTACCTTTGCTGCTACCAAGCAGGATATTGCCTACAGCGGCGGGTTGCTTCTGGCTTATGCTATGGGACACTGGGTGCTGGTGCTTAGCGCCGGCATTTCAGCCGGTTTTGCTCAGAAGGTGCTGGCATCGAAAGGAATAAGCAATTTTTCTTCCTACTCCAAGAAAGTTGGAGGCGTGATATTGATTGGAGTAGGAATATATTTGTTGACTTATCTATTTTAGTTTTATCGCAAGGAGCCACCAGATGCTTGAAATTAGAAAAACCGCTGTTTCTTTTGATGAACATGACCTGATGAATCTGGAGAGGATTATCACGGACGATGATAAGGAAGAGGCTCTCATATTCCTGAAGAAATCTGTTTATGACCGTATTTTACATTCGCAGCAAGGCAAGCTGAAATCGCATCTGGATACAACCAATCCTGTGGAAGGATTTATCCAACGTAGCAAATAAATCTATCCAATTAGGTAGAAGGAGAGGAGTATAAACAAATAATGAGCAGTACAAAACAGGGCAGCATAGTATCCAGACTCTCACTCTTAGACCGTTTTTTAACCCTCTGGATTTTCCTGGCTATGGCGTTCGGGGTGGGACTGGGCTATTACGTCCCCGGTGTAGCTGACTTTATTGGCTATTTCCAGGTGGATACCACCTCAATCCCTATCGCTGCAGGACTCATCCTGATGATGTACCCACCATTAGCTAAAGTGAGATATGAGGAGATGGGGCGAGTATTCCGTGACTGGCGGGTACTGGGACTATCTCTTATACAGAACTATATCATTGGTCCGATACTCATGTTCCTTGTCGCCATCCTTTTTCTCGGATTTATTTGGCCGCATCCTGACTATATGGTAGGGCTTATTATGATAGGTCTGGCACGCTGCATAGCTATGGTTATCGTCTGGAACCAGCTAGCCAAAGGAGATACAGAGTATGCTGCGGGACTGGTGGCGTTGAACTCAATCTTCCAGATACTTTTTTACTCCGTATATGCTTACATCTTTATCACCATATTGCCCGGCTGGTTTGGCCTCGAAGGCTCAGTCGTGAAGGTCACTATGGGCGAGATTGCCATGAGCGTGCTCATCTACCTCGGCATCCCCTTCTTCGGCGGTATGATTACCCGTTTCATCTTCCTGAAGACCAAGGGGCGAGAATGGTATGAGAGCAAGTTCATCCCCAAGATAAGCCCGATTACACTGGCTGCCCTGCTCTTCACCATTGTAGTGATGTTCTCCCTCAAGGGAGAACTTATCGTACAGATACCATTGGATGTCGTCCGGATCGCAGTCCCCTTATTTATCTACTTTGTGGTTATGTTTCTGGTCTCTTTTTATATGGGTAAAAAGATCGGGGCTGACTACGCCAGAACAACAAGTATCGCCTTCACCGCTGCCAGCAATAACTTCGAGCTGGCAATTGCTGTTGCTGTGGCAGTATTCGGCATTGGCTCTGGACAGGCATTCGCCGCTGTAATCGGCCCCCTGATTGAGGTGCCGGTGCTCATCAGCCTGGTGAATGTAGCATTTTACTTCAGACGGAAATTCTTCCTCTCGGAATTGCAGCCTGCAACGGCTACAGATCCGAAAATAGATAATAACTGAAGCGAGTATATTAGGAAAAGGCTGGTGAAAATTATGGTGTGAACTCTTTAGAATGAATCATAGTCGTAGACCTGATATAATGAATAAGAATATAAGAAAGGAAATATTCACCTATGGAAAAAGATATTAAACAAGCAGTGAGGGAAAGCTATGCCAAGATTGCTAAAGAGGGGGGTAGTTGTTGTTGCGATTCAGATGATCCATGCTGTGATAGTAATGCTGCCCAAATCATGAGTAAAGCGATTGGTTATTCAGACGATGAGATGAATGCTGTTCCCGAAGGAGCAAATCTTGGGCTTGGTTGTGGTAATCCCGTAGCAATTGCTTCGCTGAAAGAGGGGGAGGTGGTTCTTGACCTTGGTTCAGGAGCAGGATTCGATTGTTTTCTTGCCGCCAATAAGGTTGGAGAAAAAGGGAGCGTGATCGGTGTCGATATGACTCCCGAGATGATTGCAAGGGCTAGGGAGAATGCCGAGAAGGGAGACTATAAAAATGTAGAATTCCGGCTCGGTGAGATTGAGAATCTACCAGTTGCCGATTCTTTTGTTGATATCATTATCTCAAATTGTGTTATCAACCTTTCTCCAGACAAGAATAGAGTGTTCGCTGAAGCATTTCGCGTCCTGAAACCCGGAGGCAGGGTGATGGTCTCGGATATCGTTCTGGACAGAGAATTGCCAGAGAGTTTAAAGAATTCCGTTGAAGCTTATGCTGGTTGTATCGCCGGCGCTTCATTAAAGAGTGACTATCTTCAATATATACAAGTCGCTGGATTTAAAAATATTAAGATAGCTGGTGAAACTAATTTCTATATAAATCCTAGCGATTACCAGAGTGATGAAAATTGTAATACGGAAAAAGAATATCGCGATAATTCGGATAAAGATGAGATTCCAATAATCAGCCTGAAGGTTTCTGGAGTAAAACCAGAGTAAGCGGTACTGACAATTTGATGTGCCAATAAAGAAACGCTTCTTTAGGCTATTGTTTGTAAGATTTACTGATTGTTTCTAAAGTCAATCTAACTATTTGTTCATTAGTCCGGCTTTCTATTGTGGAATAACTGATTGGTTTGTGTAATACGACTTCTAAATCTGAATCAGGGTCTAAATAAAGCCTTTTCAACGGTTTTAAACTGTAGAAACCACTCAGAGTTATTGGCAACAGATCCATTGAGTTGTTTCGTAAAATATAAAGAAATCCACGCCTGAACCTATGAATCGATCCATCTGGAGAGCGCCTTCCTTCCGGAAGGATTATGATACTTCTATTTTTACCTTGTTTTAGTAATTCATCTATTGTTTGAATGGACCTGCCAAATTTTTTACGTTTAACAAATATCGCTCCGGTGGACTTTAAAAGGAATCCGACTATAGGCACCCTCGAAAGGAACGAATGGACTAATATTGAAGTATCTGGGAAAATATTCATTAAGGCGAAACCAGCGTATGAGCCAGGATAGTTTGAAACGATAAGATAATTAATCTCAGGATCAATATTTCCCAATCCCGTAACCCTTAGCTGCTTACCGATAATTTTTAACAATAGACCAGTAATACTTTTTTTAATATGATTGGCTTTTTGGGGATTGATAATAATACGAATAGTACCTACTCCTGGATTTCCCATATTAAATTGGGTGCATAGGCATCTTTCTATGGTAAAATAGCTTCAAAAGCCCGCATGTTTACCTTCACGGTAAAGGGATTGCTGGAGGAACCCAATGGGTGAAAAGACCAAGGAGACATTGAAGCTTCAATTCGATAGGCGGCTGAGGCTAGAGTTCCACGGTGCCAGGATCACCTCGGATGCAGGGCTGCTGGCCTGTCGAGAACTGGATGGGGTGCTGGGATTGGCAGAGATGGCACCGATCTATCTGCGAGAGACCCGCGGTGGCAGGAATGTGCAGCATGAGCTGGTGCCCCTGTTGCGGCAGTCGGTGTATAGTCGCCTAGCGGGGTACGAGGACACCAATGATGCGCTACGGCTGGCCAGAGATCCCGCTATGCAAGCAGTGATTGGTCGCCGTGCTTTAGAGAAGCAAGCGGCCAGCACTAATACCCTGAGCCGGTTTGAGACCGAAGTCCTTGTTACCGAGGATAACCTGAGAGGACTGGGGCAACTGAACGCTGAATGGATAGACCATGCCATGGCTCGAACACACCACCGGAGAATCATTCTAGACATGGACAGCTCGGAGAGCCCCGTGTATGGCGAGCAGGAAGGAGCAGCCTACAACGGTCATTTTGAGTGCGTCTGCTACCACCCCCTGTTCTGTTTTAACCAGTTTGGGGATTGTGAGGGAGCAGTCCTCAGGCCAGGCAATGTGCACAGCGCCGAGGGGTGGCGAGAGGCATTGGAGCCCATCTTCAAACGGTATGGAAAAACTGGAGTGCGTCTGTATTTCAGGGCTGATGCTGCCTTTGCCAAGCCTGAGGTCTACATCTATCTGGAGGAGCACAGTTTCCTGTACGCCATTCGTCTGCCAGTAAACGATATCCTGGAACAGGAGATTAAGCACCTGCTGAAACGTCCTGAAGGGGAGTTACCTGAGAAGCCCGTAATCCGCTACCACGACTTCCAGTATCAGGCAAAGAGCTGGGATCACCCCAGGCGGGTGGTAGCTAAAGTGGAGTGGCACCGGGGACAGCTATTCCCACGAGTGGGCTTCATCGTTACCAATCTGTCCGCCAAGCCAGAAGGTGTAGTGCACTTCTACAACGGGCGGGGGACGGCAGAGCAGTGGATTAAGGAAGGTAAGTATGCTCTGAACTGGACCCGGCTCTCCTGCCACCGGCTCGTTGCCAATCAGGTGCGGCTTCAGCTGTTCGTCCTGGCCTACAACCTGGGGAACTTTCTACGCAGGCTGGGCTTGCCCAAGGCAATCAAAGACTGGTCATTGCGCAGCCTTCAGGTGAAGCTGATCAAGATGGGGGGCCGGATTGTGCGCCATGCTCGGCAGATTGTTTTCCAATTGGCTGAGGTAGCAGTGCCCAGAGAGCTGTTTGCTGCCATCCTAGAGCGGATAAGCCGGTTACGCCTGGCTCCTGGCTAGCACACCTGAGGCAAGCAGGCAGTTAGGTGAAAAAGATAGGGGAAGTATCGCTTTCTTTTGGGTAGAGAGCTTGGCTAGCGCTGATAGATGAGGATTCTGAGTGCTGCAGGGCTCAGAGACGGCTATTGACA
>CAYOHA010000209.1:0-5078 GCA_964403625.1 uncultured Dehalococcoidales bacterium
ACGATAACCGCCGTCTCCGCGGATTTCGGCTATGAGTCAACTGACCCAGTCTTCTACGAGTCCCTATGGGGCTGGTCTTATTATGATTCCCTGCTCCGTTGGGACGAGAACGGCATTTTTATACCCGGCGTAGCTGATAGCTGGTCGCTTGACGGAAACACCTGGACTTTTAAAATCCATAAGGGAATCAAGTTCCATAACGGCGACCCGCTGACTGCCGAGGATGTAAAATTCTCCGTCGACCGGTTCGGAGATATGACTTTATCGAGTAACCCGTGGTCCTACTACATCAGTGAAGCATATAATAAAGTCTCTTCCAGAGTAGTTGATGAGTATACTTTCGAGTTCGTTAGCGCTCGTCCCGAGCCAGCCCAGGCAATAGTTTTCGCCTGGACACGTATTCTGCCCAAGAAATATTATGATTCAATTGGACAAGACGGATTCCGCGCCGCACCTATCGGCTCCGGGCCTTGGAAATTCAAGGAACTCATCACGAAACAAAAAATGACCATGGAAGCAAATACCGAGTACTGGCGAGAAAATGAAATACCTGCTTACCAGTATTACGAGGAGCTTATGGTACCCGAGCAAGCTACCCGTATTGCAATGCTTAAGAATAGCGAATGTGATATCGCCCTCGGTATTGATTATGACCGGCTTGCTGATCTGAAAAAAGCTGGATTCACGGTAATGACGCAACCGGGTCCTCCTGGAACCAGCAGCCTGTGCATTCAGGGTAGCTGGCTGCCGGATGCCGGGGCGGTGAGCGACATCCGCATTCGTAAAGCTCTGTCTTATGCCCTCAACCGTGAGGAGATAGTGGATACCTGGTACCAGGGTTATGGTGATCCTACCGCTGGCCAGTTCTATATGTATCCGGGATGCTTCGGCTGGAATGAAGATTTAAGACTCGATAAATATGACCAAGCAAAAGCCAGGGCACTTCTAGCAGAGGCTAATTACCCTGATGGATTTGCAGATCCGACAATTCACATCTATACTACCGCCCCCGGTCAGGACTATATCCTATTACTCATGGGTTACTGGCAGGATGCCGGACTTGATGTTGAACTGGAAGTCGTCGACTCGACAATATACACCTCCTACTTCTTTAATTTCACCCGGATAAAAGAAGGCGACCCGAACGTGGGCTGGATGTTCACCTGGACATTCCAATCCTTCTTCAACTGTATGTACCATTCCTCAAATATGTATACTTCCTGGGGCGTACACAACGTAGGTCAGGACCCGGCAATTGATGAACTCTATCTGAAAGCTGCCAATGAAACTGACTCCACGAAATCTGCCCAGTACTTCGGAGAATTCCAGGCAGCTGCCAGGAACAAATATTGGAATATCGGTATCTGTACATTTGACACCCTGTTACTCTACAACCCGGAGACTATCGGGGAATGGACCGGTAGAACCTGGGTGAGCTATCAGGATGCTCTGAATGGCATCCAGCACCCTAAATAAGCCGTACTAATCCTTAAGCTTAAGGTAAGTTAGTTGGCAATAGCGGGATTTCTGGGGTAAGGCTCTGTGCCTCCCCCAGGGATCCCGTTATAATTAAAGTATTCATAGTTTTTCAGAAGAATGGTTTGCAGTTCCCATCGGGAGCAAAAAAGTACTTCATCATGTAAAAGTTTGAGCCAATTCGCGGGTTATAGTATTATGAAAATGGCGAATGTGATGTCCCTCATATAAATAACGGTAATCCAGAGAAGTATAACATGCCATAGTATATGAGGACTAGTTATATTCATTCTAACCATTAAGGAAAACCATAAATGACTCGTTTTATCATTATCAGGCTCCTACAAGCCATTGTTGCCCTTATTGGTATCACAGTAATAGTATTTTTTCTGGTCCGCACTTCCGGAGACCCCATGCAACTGCTGGCGAATCCTAATATGAGTGAGGAACAATATTATTATATAAAGGCCAGACTTGGACTGGATAAGTCATGGGGCGAACAGCTCTTGATTTATATGAAAGACATAGTACGCGGCGACCTCGGCGAATCACTGGTTAGAGAGAAACCAGTAATTACCATGATAAAAGAATCACTGCCGAATACCCTCAAACTGACCATCCCATCTTTTATTTTAAGTATGCTCCTGGCTTTTTTCCTAGGGATTACGGCAGCTACCTACCGCGATTCCTTCTGGGATAATGGCGTCAAATTCCTGGCGGTACTAGGGCAGGCGCTGCCAGGCTTCTGGATAGCTATCATGGCCGTACTAATTATTTCTGTAAACTTGAATTGGTTACCGGTCGCCGGTATGTCTACGCCGGCACATTATGTACTTCCGGTCGGTACTATGGTCTTCTTCATGCTACCGGGAATGATGCGCCTTGTTCGCTCTACCATGCTAGACGTTCTCGATAGCGAATATATCAAGCTGGCGAGAATCAAGGGGTTACCGGAAAGGGTAGTTATCTGGAAACATGCCTTGAGAAATGCTTTGATAACGCCACTGACAACCATCGGAATGCTGCTTCCAGGCCTAGTGCTTGGTGCAGTGATTACCGAGCAGATTTTCAACTGGCCAGGCATGGGTGTATTGATTGTCCAGGCTACATTTCAACGCGACTTCCCGATAGTACAGGCGGTAACCATTATAACAGCGATGCTCGTTCTGGGGATAAATCTACTGGTAGATGTTGCTTACGCCTGGGTTGACCCGCAAATCAGATACCAGAGGACATAGGTAATGTAAAAGATGTTGAGTTTAATACCGGATACTAAAGAAAAGTCCAGGAAGCAATATAGAGGTTTGTCTCATACTACGCGTATTGTTAGAAATCTTACACTAATTATTCCGACAACAATAATGTTGTTAATGATAATATGCGCCATATTTGCCAACCTGGGATGGGCAGGTCTGCCCGATGTGGGCATAGCTCCGCATGACCCTAATAAACAGGTTGTGAGGGACAGGTTCCTGCCGCCCGCTTTTGTCGAAGGGGGCAAGAGTGACTATTTTCTAGGCACGGACAAGCTCGGGCGGGATATTTTCAGCCGCGTCATTCATGGTGCCAGGGTATCGCTTAGTGTTTCTTTGTTAGCCATCTTAATTACCGCTGCTATCGGGACGATGCTGGGAATTCTCGCCGGCTACATAGGGGGGCGTGTTGACGGATTTATTATGAGGATAGTAGATATGGCTTTGTCATTTCCCGGCCTGCTTCTGGCTATGTTGTTAGCTGTTGCTATCGGACCAGGTTTCTGGACGGTTGTATTTGCTCTTTCTGTACTTGGTTGGGCAGGTTACGCACGTATGATTCGGGGAGAAGCCTTGAGGATAAGCCAGTCTGATTTTGTAGCACAAGCACGTGTGAACGGCGCCTCACCTTTACGCATCATGGTACGGCATATTTTCCCGAACATTGTTAATTCACTGATAGTCATTATGACGCTTCAGGTAGGCATGATGATTCTGGCGGAAGCTGCTTTAAGTTATCTCGGACTCGGTATTACGGCGCCGACAGCCTCATGGGGCTCCATGGTTTCAGACGGAAGAGCTGAGCTTCATAGAGCCTGGTGGATATCCACCTTCCCCGGTATTGCTATCGGCCTGGTCGTTATGTCCGGGAACTTCCTGGGCGACTGGATTCGCGATAAGCTGGACCCAAGGTTAAGGCAATTATGAGAAACATAATTCTTGAGGTAGAAAATTTACAAACCTCATTCTTCACACGGGCTGGAGAGGTTAAAGCCGTCGATGGTGTCAGCTTTTATGTCCACGAAGGAGAGACTTTAGGACTTGTTGGAGAATCCGCCTGCGGTAAAACAGTAACTGGCCTTTCCTTACTCCGCCTTCTCCCGGAACCCGCTGGCCAGATAATCGGCGGTAAAATTATCCTTGACGGAATCGATATCCTAAAACTTACTAAAAAACAAATGAGAGAAATCCGTGGTAGTAAAATCTCCATGATTCTCCAAGACCCGATGACTTCGTTGAATCCGGTCTACACCATCGGTGACCAGATTGCTGAATCAGTGCGACTACACCAAGGTCTTAGAGATGAGATGGTTGAAATACAGGTTATTTCAGCGTTACGGCTACTTCAGATTCCATCGCCCGAGATGCTTCTACAGCAATATCCATTTCAGTTGAGCGGAGGAATGAGGCAGCGGGTAGTAGGGGCCATCGCCATGTCCTGCCAACCGCGCCTACTTATTGCTGACGAGCCCACAACCGCCCTAGATGCCACCATACAGGCACAATACCTAGCCTTGTTTAAAAACATCCAAAAAGAGACTAATGTGGGTATAATTTTCATTACCCATGATTTCGGCGTCGTAGCCGATATGTGCCATCGAGTAGCTGTGATGTATGCCGGTAAAATAGTCGAAACAGCTTCGACCAGCACTATCTTTAAACGGCCGAAGCACCCGTATACGATTGCGCTGATTAAGTCTGTACCTCGCCTGGATAGGGTTGGTGAGCGTCTTTATTCCATCGAAGGACAACCTCCATCATTATTGAACCTGCCATCCGGCTGTCGGTTTGCCCCTCGCTGTCCACAGGTAATGGAAATCTGCAAGCAGCAGCCACCAGAGATAGAAATAGAAGAAGGTCATTCTGTATCATGCTGGGGAGTTAAGTAACTGATGGCCGATGTAATAATTGATGCGCGTGACATGAAGAAATACTACCCTGTTACCAAGGGTTTACTCCAGAGGACAGTCGGCTGGGTAAGGGCTATCGATGGCGTATCCTTCCAGATAGAACGGGGCAAGACATTAAGCCTAGTTGGTGAGTCTGGTGCTGGTAAGACAACCGCTGCTAAAATGATACTTATAATGGAGAGAATGACCTCCGGTACGATCCTCTTTGAAGGCAAAGACATCTATAAATTCACCAGATTGCAGCTAAAAAAGGAGTACCGTCCACATATACAATCAGTGCAACAGAACCCGTGGAGTTCAATGAATCCCAGAATGCGTGTTAGAGATATCATTGGTGAGCCACTGGTTGTCAACACGAAGAAAACGAAGCAGGAAATACGAAGTAGAGTATTGGAGATGCTTCTACAGGTAGGGCTTGAAGATCGTCATGCTAATCTTT
>CAYOHA010000210.1:0-5047 GCA_964403625.1 uncultured Dehalococcoidales bacterium
CATAATGGGTGACTGGGGAAATAACCTACAGTACAACAGCCTGACCTTTGCTGAGAATATTGAGAATCCGATGACACCGTGGGAGCCTTTCCATGTCGAGAAAGGTTACGACATTAAAACCAGCGTGGTCAGTATCTGGGAGGGGAGGGGCTTACGTCAGCGGTGCGGATATAATATACCGGATTTCGCTCTAAAGGTATTGGACAACGTGGAGCCTGAGAACGGTGCCATGGTACTCCTGACTCCTCTTTCAGCCAAAATGCTCGAAGAAGACTTCGGTTTTCTCACCAAGGATGCATTCAGGCAATATATATTTGATAACAGTATGATGACAGTCCAGGAGTGGCTGGATAGTGACCAGGTACAGACCTTCACTATCCCGCACCTTGAGTTACCGTCACCTCCTCAGATGAACCCAGAAATGCAGAATTTTCAGAAGGTTGTACGGGAGCGCCTATCGTTGTCTCCCGATACCGTGATAAATCGGTTCCGTTCTCCATCGCAAATTAATATCATTATCACCGGAGAAGGTATGATTTACTTCGTCGCCGGCGCCGATTTAAGCCTGAAGAGTATCGTGGAGGTAGACCCGTGGAGATGATAAGCCGGCAAAAGTAAGCAAGAAAAGTCGGGAAGTCTGTCAATTTACCTGCTATATTAGCGGTAAAGGAGACGCGGCAGCATGGAATGGCCCGAGAGGATGAATGCGGCGATAGACTATATCGAGGAGAACCTGGCTGGTGAGATAGACTTCAACAAAGCCGCCGAAAAGGCAGCCTGTTCCACATTCCATTTCCAGCGTATGTTCATGGTCATTATTGGTATTACGCCGGGGGAATATGCCCGAAGGCGCCGGCTTACCCTGGCGGCAAGGGAGCTTTTATCCAGTAATGCCAAAGTCATCGATATCGCCCTGAAATACGGCTACGATTCGCCGGACTCATTCACCCGGGCGTTCCGTCAGTTGCACGGTATTACGCCCCAGGCAGCGCGCGAGCCGGGGGTAACGCTGACAGCATTCCCGCGAACCTCCTTTAGTATCATATTAAAGGGAGGCAGTGATATGGATTACCGGATTATTGAGAAGCCGGCTTTCGACGTTATCGGCAAAGCCAGGAAGTTCACTACGGCGGGAGGAGAAAATTTAATTAAGATTCCCCAGTTCTGGGATGAATTCATCCGTGACGAAAACAGTGAAAAAGTCCTTATGGAGCTAATTCAGGGCAAACCGGGACCGGTTACCGGTGCAATAGAACTGGGTATTTGTGTCGGCGAAGGGGTGAAGGAGGGGTGGTGGGAATCACCTACGCTATCGGCAGGGTATGAGGGATTTATTTATGCTATCGGCGCGGAGAAGCCTGATAAACCGGTGCCGAAAGGTTTCGAAGTTTTTCACATCCCTGCAGCATACTGGGCGATATTCGAATCTATCGGGCCCCTGGCCAAATCGATACAGGACGTAACGGTAAAAATCTTCCAGGAATGGTTCCCATCCACCGGCTACGAACATGATGCTAAGCCAGAGCTTGAGGTCTATCTACCAGGAGACCCGAACAGTAAGGACTACCGGTGCCAGGTGTGGATACCGATTGTCAAGAAAAAGAAATAACAATCGGAGAAACAGAGGGGAGGGGACTATTTATCCCCTCCTTTCCATTTTCTCTCTTGCATATGTGCGCATAAAAAGTCAGGAAAGCCTGTTATTGTCCTTGCTATAGTGTTATCAAAAGGAGAAGCGGAGAGATGGACTGGTCGGAGAGAATGAATGCGGCGATAAGCTATATCGAGGACAATCTGGCAGGCGAAGTTGACTTTAATGAAGCATCAAACAAGGCTTTTTGTTCGTTGTATCATTTCCAGCGTATGTTCTTTGCGGTTATCGGTATAACACCTGCAGAATACACCAGGCGGCGGAGGCTTACTATTGCGGCTACAGAACTCACAACCAATAAAACTAAAGTAATTGATGTAGCGTTAAAGTATGGCTATGATTCGCCGGAAGCATTCACCCGTGCCTTCCGGAACGTCCACGGCATTACGGCCCAGGCAGCGCGCGAGCCCGGGGTAAAGCTGGTAGCGTTTCCGCGTGTCTCCTTTTATGTTGTACTTAAAGGAGGAATCGTTATGGATTACGTGATAAGTGATAAACCGGCTTTCGACGTGGTCGGAATATCCAGAAGGACGTCAAGTGAAATATATGTTGGTTTTATTATTGACCCTGAAACGTGGGATAAACTCTGGTATGGGTGCTGGCAGGATTATGACAAGACTGATGAGTATGAAACTATTAAAAAGTTATCCTTGGGCAGACCGGGAACTGTTACGGGTGCAGGACACCTCGGGATATGCTCCATTGATGATGATATGAAGGGATATGCCTATGCCATCGGTGTTGAGAAATCCGGAAATACCGTGCCAAGGGGTTTGAAGCTTATTAATATACCGGCAGCGACCTGGGCTATATTCGAATCCAAAGGAGCCTTTCCCAAAGCGATACACGATTTAGAAGACAGAATTTTCAGGGACTGGTTTCCTTCGACAGGCTATGAGCATGCCCCTGCACCGGAGCTTGAGGTATATTTACCGGGAGACCGAAACATCCCGGACTATATCTGTCAAGTGTGGATGCCTGTAGTAAAGAGGAAAAAATAGATATAGAATCGTTACTATATAGGAAGCTATCTGAAAATGTCATTCTGAAGGAGCGAAGCAACTGAAGAATCTCGGTGAGGGGTTGTTAAAAACCCCATCAAACCCTGAGTTCCTTCGCTTCGCTCAGGATGACGGTCAGCGGTTTGTATACAGCTTTTTTTTACAGTATTGTTGATTTAGCACGTCCTATTCTTCATAATGTTGGCGTTGCCCTAATCATACATAAGTAGGCAAAAAAAGTTGCGACTACGTCTGTTATCCTTGATATAGTAGTATTGAAGGAGAAGCGGAAGTATGGAATGGTCGGATAGAATGAATGCGTCGATAGACTATATCGAAGATAATCTAGCTGGTGAGATTGATTTTACTACAGCAGCGGAAAAAGCCTGTTGTTCATTGTACCATTTCCAGCGTATGTTTTTTGCCATCATCGGTGTGACCCCGGCAGAATAAACCAGGCGGCGGAGGCTTACCCTAGCGGCAATAGAGTTAGCTGCTGATAATGTTAAAGTAATCGATATCGCTATGAAGTACGGTTATGATTCGCCGGTTTCGTTCGCCAGAGCCTTCAGGAATGCCCACGGTATTAACCCCCAGGCGGCGCGCGAGCCAGGAGTAAAGCTGGCGGCATTTCCGCGTATCTCCTTTCATATCGAACTAAAAGGAGGCAATAACATGGACTACAAGATTCTCAAAAAGCCGGCGTTTGAAGCGGTTGGTTAAAGGAAAAAACTCAACATGACCACCAATGAAACTCCCGTGCGGATTTGGGAATGGTTCAAAAAATCGAAAGACTCACCAACGTTGGATGAATACGCCGGGTGGCAACTGGGGCTGGTAACCGGATCGCTCTATATGGGTATCGCTGAATGGAGCGAAGGTGAAATGAAATACTTCACTATCGCCGTGGAGAAATCTGATAAGCCAATCCCTACAGGTTTTAATATCGTCCGTATACCGGCGTCAACCTGGGCGGTATTCGAGTGTGACAACAACCCCGATGCTGTCGGGGGACTGCACAATAAAATCTGGAGTGAATGGTTCCCCTCTACCGGCTACGAGCACTCCGGAGCGCCTGAACTGGAAGTCTATCCGCCGGGAGACGACATGGGTCCCGATTCTAAGATCTATATATGGGTACCTGTTGTTAAAAAAGAGAAGAAATAGATATATAAAGAGGGCAGGGAGTAGATAAAGATTCTTAGCCCTTGATTTTTTAGGATTTGGGAATGACAAGACAGTAAATAGCTATGGTTTTTCTTGTCCTCTTTTTAACCAATAAATCAAATCTTCGGCTCCGCCTAAAAGTCTTGGTAGAAACACAATCTCTGTGGAACTGTAATGTTGGATAATGCTTTGTAGGATCTGGCATGAGAGTTGGATTATTCTATTAATTTGACTTCGTCCAATACCAGGGAGGAAGTATTTCTGTGGTTCGATTCTAACATTAAAATCACTATGTCCAACTTGTTTGTTACGGAACTTTTCCACTGGTTTATAAGCCTCTAAAAAGTCTTGAATAAGTTTGGGGAGACCGTCGATATTATCAGACTCTACTAATATTCCAAGGGTTTGAAATGAAAGGTTACGATTCCCTTTTGAGTCCTTATAAGGGTCACCTAAACGACAAATAGACATTGTTAAGTCATGACGAAGAGATTCCTCTATTATTTTAAAGGAACCTAATGCCATGTCTGAAAGTAAACTAGTATTTTCATTATTACCGAAAAGCTTAAGATAAAAATTCCATTTTATAATAATGGATAAAATATCTTGGCATAACCAGACGAATGTAGATTGTATTTTAGATGGGATTTTTTCATCATAACCAAAATATCCTTCAAGGTCGTTAGTCATTTTCTACACCCTCTTCCACTTTACCTTATTACGATGGGATTATAATACAGGCTTGGTATACGCACTAAAGAGACCGGTATATATCTCGACGGTGCCCGTTGTGCCCGGCGCCTTAGCTCAATTTGATACATCACTTGGTCCGTTTCGTTTTAGATTATCGCGACTCAAGATAATCCTGTAAAGACATCGTACCCTCGGTATCTGCCAGGGAAGCTAGGCCTTCGGAAGCATCAATCTCATCCTCTAGCTTGGCAACGATTGCCTCCGTTAGCCAGTCTTTCATTGTCTTTCTCTTCAAAGCAGCAGAAGCCTTAACCTTATTTTGGAGTTCAGGCTCGATATCTAGAAAATATCCAGTCTTCCTAGTATTGTTTGTCATCACTAACTCACTGTAATCACTATGTTTACAGTGATTATATGTTTATATATAGATAGTTTCAATAGTCTTACCCTCCATGAGATTCTTCAGTCGTTTCACTCCTCAATAATGACATTTTCGGAAAATCTCTGACATTCCAGGGCAGTCTCTGAAAGGTGA
>CAYOHA010000211.1:0-1376 GCA_964403625.1 uncultured Dehalococcoidales bacterium
GATGGACCTCGATGAGAAGTCCGTCGGCACCGGCTGCCACAGCTGCCTTGGCCATAGCTGGGACCAGCGAGAAATGACCGGCAGCATGACTGGGATCAACAATCACCGGCAGATGGCTGGACTTTTTAATTACTGGAATGGCAGATATATCCAGGGAAAAGCGCGTACTGTCCTCGAATGTTCTGATTCCCCTCTCACACAGAATAACCTGGTTATTACCCTCTCTCAGCAGGTAATCGGCTGCTGTTAGCCACTCGGTAACAGTACACGAAAAACCGCGCTTTAAAACCACCGGACGTTTGCTTTTTCCGACAGCTGTCAGAAGAGTAAAATTCTGCATGTTACGAGAACCGACCTGAAGTATATCTGTCACCTTGGATATCATATTCACATCACGGGAGTCTACCACTTCCGTGATCACGGGTATATCGAATTTTTCCTTAACCTTAGCCAGCAATTCCAGTCCAGCTTTCTCCAGTCCCTGAAAGCTGAAAGGAGAAGTACGCGGTTTAAAGGCACCTCCGCGTAATATGCTTGCCCCGGCAGCTTTTACTCCTCTTGCTGCTTCTGTTAGCTGTTCCTCACTCTCGACAGCACAGGGACCGGCCATAACTACAATGCGCTTCCCCCCAATTTCAATTCCATTAATGTGAACCAGACTATCCTCTGCTTTAACCTCCCGCGAGGCAAGCTTGTAAGGCTTCATAATGCGTGTTACACTCTCCACGCCAGGAAGTACAGCGAATATATCGGAGGATACCTGCCCGGTATTACTGCCCAATATGGCAACCACCGTTTTCTCAGTGCCAACGTTTATTTGGACATCCCAGCCAAATGATTTCACTTTCTGTACAACGTTATCTATCTCTTTGTGGGTTGCGCCTTTCTTCATTTCTACTATCATTTGTTTCTTACTCCAGCTCTTCTATGCATCGAATGTCGATCGTAGAATAATTTTATCCTAAGTTAAGTTTTCGGGCAACCTTTTGAAAAACAGCCAGAGCACCTTCGAGCGTCCTATCATTAGTGCAGTATGATAGCCGAAAATACCCTTTAGACCCGAAGCCAATGCCGGGTACAATTAATAACCGGTGGCTATGTAGCTCTCTGACGAAAGCGATGTCGTCTTCCAGAGGGGACTTCGGAAACATATAGAAAGCTCCTCTGGGCTTTATTATCGAGTAACCCATATCGGTGAGATTGTTATATAATAAGTCTCTCTTCCGCTGATAATCGGGGATAGAGACAGATACAGCCTGCAGATGTCGTACCAGTCGTTGCATCAAAGCTGGTGCATTAACGAACCCCAGTATTCGGTTGCAGTGGATGAAACCGTCAACCAGTTCCTTACGCTCATCAAGACCAGGATGTACCGC
>CAYOHA010000211.1:1476-4991 GCA_964403625.1 uncultured Dehalococcoidales bacterium
AAGTAGGGAGCAAATATGATAACTTCATCATCCCGATTAAGTATCGTTTTCAACACTACGTTCAGTGCTCCGGCAGCGCCACAGGTCATAATGATATCCTCCTTTTTAAAGGTGATACCTGCCTCCAGTGAAAGCTGTTCGGCAACCGCGGCTCTTGTCTCAGCATAACCGGCATTCTCCATATATCTGTGCATCCCCGGCAGGGGATTATTTGCCAGTTTTCTTAGTTCCTGATGGAACTCTGCAGGAGGTTCCACAACCGGGTTACCAAGGGTAAGGTCGTAGACATTTTCCTCACCAAACTTCTGTTTAAGTATAGTCCCTTCCTCAAACATCCTTCTTATCCACGACCCCTGTTCTAAACTCTTTTTGACTCGATCAGATATTGACATCTAGTATTTCCTTCCTTTAAGTTAAAAAAATATTAATTACAATTTGTTTTTTGGGGGTAGATAAAGACGAAACAGCCTTACTTCCGACACTAAGTTTTTACTTCATGAATAGGACAAGCTCTACTAGTGGCGGGTAGTTAGACTGCAGATTGAGACTCCATGAAGCTCAATCCTATGATAGAGTTGCATATACACCGGGCAAAGGCATACCTTGTCGGATAAGGCTATCCTGTAAAGCCCGGTGCTCCACCTCTCTGAGAATAAAGCTATCTTTCATCGATAGCGCTGTAGCGATAATTGCGGTCTGTTTGGAGACAACGCAACGGGGAATATTCAGTATTAGAGAATGATAACGAATAAACATATAAGTTCTAAGCCAAATATTATTATCTATATAACTTATTACAGCTTATTATTCTAAAGCTAACCTAGCTGTTTGTCAATTTTTATGAACTTCTGCTTTTATAAGCTAGGAACGGACCTTAGACAAAATACTCCTTCCCCCTTTTTTAGGGACGAGAGTTAACACTGCCCTTAGTTGCTTGACATTCCAGCCTCTGTCTAGTAATTTTGAAGAGTCAATTAATTGATAAAATAGACGATGCAAAGGACTAGGAGAGTTAAAAATGCCAAACCGAGTGGCTAGTATCAAGCGGAAGACGAAAGAAACAAATATCAGCCTGGAGTTTAATGTAGACGGTAGCGGTCAGTGGGAAATAGATACTGGTATCAAAATGTTTGACCACCTTTTGTCCCAGGTGATTCAACACGGCAGGTTTGACCTGAAGCTATCAGCCACCGGGGATGACCCGCATCATTTGATAGAAGATATCGCTATCTGTCTAGGGAGGGCTTTGTCCCAAGCTCTGGCGGAAAAACAGGGGATCGTCCGCATGGGTGATGCCACGGTGCCTATGGATGACGCCCTGGCAATGGCGGCAGTAGATATCAGCGGACGAGCCTATACTAAGTTAGAGATGCCCTTCAGCGATAATGATATGGCTGGCTTTCCTACCGACCTTATCCGCCACTTTCTTGAGTCTCTTGCTACAGAAGCCCGGATTAATCTTCATGCCAAGATTGTTTACGGTACCAATGACCACCATAAAGCAGAGGCACTCTTTAAAGCTCTGGGTAGAGCTCTGGATATAGCGACCAGAATTGACGAGCGGATTTCTGGTAAGATCCCCAGCACCAAAGATTTGATAGAGCGGAAGAAAGAATAGTTGGCTACGAGACAACAAATACGCTTAGTGGCCCTTTTTCTGATATTGCTGACTTTCCCTATTACCCTGAATTATTTTTCGGTGTATCTGATAATTGAATATCACTGCGACAAAGATAAAAAACTTTTTCAGGTTGCCATCTCTTCATCTTAAAGCTGAGACGGAAAAATGTGTTTACTGTCATACCTGTAACAGGAATTGCCCGATGAGCCTGGAGGTCAATCAAGCAGTGCAGAGCGGCTCTATGTATAATGCGGAATGCATTTTGTGTGGTAGCTGTGCTGATAGTTGTCCGAATGGGGTGATCAAATACACCTGGCAAAGAGGGTAGAGTTTATTTTGATTTTTTCCCTGTGAGCTTCTCGTAAGCCTCGCGATATCTTCGGCTGGTAGCTGTAATGACTTCTGGGGAAAGGTTGGGGGCGGGAGGTACTTTATTCCAACCTGTTTGGACGAGCCAGTCGCGGACTGGCTGTTTATCATAGCTGGGCTGGGACTGCCCGACCTTGTATTTCTCGGCATCCCAGAAGCGGGATGAGTCCGGGGTTAATAGTTCATCAATGAGGATAAGCTTTCCGTTGTCCAGACCGAACTCCATCTTGGTATCGGCGATGATGATACCTCTATTTCTGGCGTATTCGCGGGCAAAATTATAGACAGCCAGGCTTTTCAACTTCATTTCTTCCGTTAAGGTTTCACCCACCATTTCCTTTACTTCGTCCATGGTAACAGGCTGGTCATGTCCGGTCTCTGCCTTGGTGGTGGGCGTGAATAACGGTTCGGGAAGTTCCTGGCTCTCCAGCATACCTCTGGGCATAGTCAGCCCTGAAATAGTGCCTGACTGCTGGTATTCTGCCCAGGCTGAGCCGGATAGATAGCCGCGTATCACCCATTCAATGGCGATGCGTTCTGCTTTTTTTACTATCATTGAACGTCCCGCCAGGTAAGAAGGGTAAGTGAAACGGCTTCCATTAGGAAGATAAGCATCGAGAGAATTGACATCGCTAACGACTTTTACCAGATGGTTGGGCAAAAGACTTCGCGTTTTTTCAAACCAGAAAGCAGAAAGCTGACTGAGGACCCAGCCCTTGTCAGGAATACCATTTGGTAGGACTATATCAAATGTGGAGATTCTGTCGGTAGCGATAATAAGTAAATGATTACCAAGTTCATAGGTGTCCCGGACTTTACCGCGGATGAAAAGGGGTAGAGGTAGTTCAGCCCTCATCAGAATTTCTTGGTTAGACACAATAATAATATATCATAGAACAATCCCGGCTGCATACGTAAAGTTCTCTAAGGAAGACTTGGGTAGGCGTAAAAATCAAAATAGTGCTAATATATATTTAATGCGTATTTTTCAGAGAGTTGCAGCGCTATTCTTGAAATACTGGCGTCGAGCGCTATTGGCATACTTCTGCCTTTTTGCTGGAGCTGGTCTTGCCCTGGTCATTCCCCGACTTACTGGTGAAGGTATTGACATTGCGTTAAGCTCAGGCGGAAGTAGTTCGCTGTTGCTGATTGCACTTGCTGTTGCTGGAGCTGGTCTCTTTCGCAGTGTGTTCAGTTACTGGCAGACCTATTTATCCGAATATCTTTCTCAGAAGGTGTCTTACGACCTTCGTAACATGTTCTATAACCGTCTCCAGAGTCTCAGCTATTCCTTTCACGACCATTCTCAGACCGGACAGCTTATGTCGCGAGCTACCGTCGACGTGGAAGGAGTGCGCATGTTCGTCGGTTTTGCCCTACTACGCGGTGTTTACTTCGTCATCCTGATGATAGCCATAACTATAATACTACTAACCTTAGACTGGAAACTGGCGTTGATCAGCTTAAGCGTTCTCCCTTTCATATCCTTCCGGACCATTGTTATCAATCGGAAACTCAGAGTTTT
>CAYOHA010000212.1:0-861 GCA_964403625.1 uncultured Dehalococcoidales bacterium
GGCCAGCAGCCGATGTATGGTTACCAGATTATCAAAGAGCTTGAGAAAAAGAGTCAGGGCTACTTCAAGTTCAAAGAAGGCACCCTTTATCCGGCGCTTCACCGCCTGGAAAAGGCTGGCTTAATTATCGGTAAATGGCAGGTATTACCCAGCGGTCGCCAGAGAAGGTACTACACAATTACTAATAAAGGAAGTCGTCTGCTGGTAGTCAAGAGGAGCCAGTGGCAGGATTTCCTTACTGCTATGAATCTGATTATTAGACCAGTTAGCGTGTAATATGAGGTGTAGTCATTGATAGCGGTACTAAGTCAATATCTGGATAGTATCAGAGATAACCTCAGGCTGGACTTAGTCTCTGAGAGAGAAGTCCTTGATGAGTTACAGACTCATATTGAGGAAGAAGTCCAGGAGATGAGGGAGGCTGGCTTATCTGAAGAAGAGGCAGCCAGTAAGTGCATCAGACTCCTGGGATCAGCTAAGGACATCGCTCGTCAGATATATGAAGTGCATAGCCAGGGTACTTGGAGACAGGCGTTATTAGCTTCAGCACCACACCTGCTTTTCGCCCTGCTCTTTGTCCTGAACTGGTGGCAGGGTGTCGCTTGCCTGATAGTTCTGCTTGGTCTAATCATTGGTATTGTTATCTATGGCTGGTTACATGGTAGTCCGCCCTGGCTTTTCCCTTGGTTGGGTTATTCCTTAATGCCGGTACTTGCGGCAGGTTTGTCTCTTTTCTACCTGCCCAGGGGTTGGTCTTGGCTGGCGGTTGTTATCTATCTACCACTGGCTTTAGGGCTGGTCTATTCCATTACTGCTAAAACTATAAAAAGGGACTGGCTATATAGTTCTCTGATGTTGCTA
>CAYOHA010000212.1:871-4989 GCA_964403625.1 uncultured Dehalococcoidales bacterium
AGTGCCGGTCATCATTGGCTGGTTTTTGACTGTTGGGAAAGAAGATAAGTTACTTGGGTTCAGCCTTGAGCATATTCAGCATTTTGCTCCATCTATCGGGCTGACATTCCTGGCGCTAGCAGTAACTGTAGCTGCCTTCATCCGTTTAAGGCAACGCTGGATAAGGATTATCTTACTACCTTTATCAGGGTTTCTAACCCTTCTTATGGTCGCCTATTATGCTGAAGGAAGGCTAACCTTGCCTGCCTTTATAGTTCTGATCGGGATAATGTTTGGACTTATGTTAAGCCCTGCACTGATGGAACGAAGAATAAGGCGTGGTAAACAAAAGGTTAAAATTAATGGTACCACCTAACTGGTGAGGTTACTGATGCAAAAAGTGGCCATTTTAGCTGATAGTATAGCTTGTCTGACTCCTGATATGGTAAAACGTTTCCAGTTGCAGGTAGTACCCATAAATATCCATTTTAACGGTACTATTTTTCGTGATGGTGTAGACTTAACCACTGCCGAAGCTTATCGACTGCTGGAAGAGGCACCGAATTATTTTTCTTCATCTCCGGCTTCAATTGGTGAGTATATTGGGGCTTTTCATGAGGTATCTGCTCGTGCTGAAAGCATTCTTTGCATCACTCTTTCCTCTAAGCTCAGCACTCTTTATCACATGGCTTGTGTCGCAAAAGAGGAAGTCAATAACGAGCTTCATCAGACACCGATTGAGGTGATTGACTCTGAGACAGCTGCTGTTGGAGAAGGGCTTATAGTTGCCGCAGCAGCCCGTGCCGCTGCCCAGGGAAAAGATCTGGCTGAAGTTATTGAAATAACCAGGGCGGTCCGGGACAAAATCAGGGTCATTGGTATCATGGAAACTATCCGGTATGTATATCGGACCGGACGGATCCCTGAAATTACTGCCCGTGTAGGCTCTATGCTCAATATCAAGCCAGTCTTTTCCATTTCGGAGGGTGTAGTACATATTGCTGGTTTAACTAGAAGTAAAAAGCAAGCCCTGAAAAGAGCCTTTAGTTTAATGAGAAAAGATGTTGGAGTAAAACCAGTACATGTTGCTGTGGCACATGCTAATGTGCTAGAAGAGGGAGAAAAGCTTAAGGAGCAGATATCCTCCGAGTTTAATTGTGTTGAACTCTGGTTGACTGATTTTTCGCCCGTGATGGCTTATGCTACCGGCACCGGGGTACTGGCTATTGCCTATTACACTGCTGATTAGGTAAAGCTCAAAGTGAAATAGTACTGAAACTACTTCTGGTTTTTATCACTCTTTAGCCTCAATTTTCAAAATATTTTCTGAAACCATCTAGCGAATTATGAAAAAAAGTTCTATAATTAGTTGGGTATGGAAAATCCCGAGCTTGTTGCTGACGTGGAACGATTGACCGAGAGCTTGGGAAAACCTCCTGATAAAGTCGCCAAGCCTGTCTTTGTTGCGGTCAGTGGTTTGCCTGGTGTAGGAAAATCTTACTTCTGCAGTAAGCTTGCCGAGCGATTACCGTTTGTCGTTCTAGAAAGTGATGCCTTGCGCAAGGTATTATACTCAACACCCAGTTATAGTCCTAAAGAGAGCCAGTATCTTTTTCAGGCAGTTCACCTCCTTATTGAGAGATTACTGAAAAAGGGGATCTCCCTCATTTTAGATGCTACCAACCTGTCGGAACGTCACCGCGAGCGTCTCTATAGTATTGCTGACCGATTGAGTGCTAGGCTGATATTGGTGCGTGTTGAGGCGCCAGCTGAAGTAGTTCGCCAGCGGCTGAAGAGCCGTTTGGAGGATCCGAATAGTAAATCGGATGCTGACTGGGGGACTTATCAGCAGATGAAATTTTCGGTTGAAAAGATACGGCGCCGGCACTATGCCGTGGATACTTCTCGGGATATTACACCGGTGCTGGATAAAATCGTTAAAGAGGTTCGGCATTTAAACTGACCCTTTAGATAGAGTACTGGGTAAAATCAAGTTTTTGATTTGTCTAAGTACTACAAATGATCGGATAAATGTGGCTAGGATATCCTGCTGAGTAGATAAAAAGGAGGTCAGGGTGGAGATTAAGGTTCTTGCCGGTGATATTACTAAAGTCGAAGCCGGAGCTATTGTTGTCAGTGTTTTTGAGGAGATGGGTTATCCGAAAGGTGAGACAGAGATTGTTGATAAAGCCTTAGGAGGAGCTATTTCTCAGCTTATTAGTGCCGGTGAGATAAAGGGTAAGCTTAATCAAGTTTCGGTTATTCACAGTCTGGGTAAGATTCCATCATCCAGAGTAGTAGTTGTCGGTCTGGGAAAGCAACAGCAGTTGACCCTTGATCGTATTCGCGGTGCAATGGCTGAAGTTTGCCGGTTATTACGCCAGAGGTTTGTTGATAATATCGCCACTGTCGTTCTCGGTGCTGGAATAACTGGAATAGCTGCCGAGGGTTCGGCTCAGGCAACGACCGAAGGAGCTCTGCTTGGTGCCTATACCTTTCGTCGGCATATAACCAAGCCGGCTGAGCACGGCGAGATTAAGCAGCTTACAATAGTTGGTGCTGATGAAAATTGGGTCCCTGGTCTAAAACAAGGTTTCAACAAAGGCAGAATTCTGGCTGAGGCAACGAATCTGGCGCGTGATATGGTTAATGAACCGGCTAATTATATGACACCTACTATAATGGCTGAGATGGCAACCAGTCTGGCCAAGACTTATAGGCTTGAAGTCAGTGTTCTTGAACGGGAACAGATGCACAAATTGAGTATGGGGGCTCTACTTGGAGTGGCTCAAGGCAGTCAGCAGCCCCCGAAGTTTATTATTGTGCATTATAGGGGAAGAGATTCTGCTGAAATTGATATTGCCTTGCTTGGGAAGGCGATAACCTTCGATTCTGGAGGAATTTCACTAAAGCCATCTGATGGTATGGGTGAGATGAAAGGAGATATGGCTGGAGGTGCTGCTGTGATGGCAGCAATGAGTGCCATTGCTCAGTTTAAACCCAAAATAAATGTTATTGCTCTTGTTCCTGCCACCGAAAATTTACCTGGTGGTACCGCTTTAAAACCTGGTGACATTTTATCAGCCGTGGGTGGCAAGACCATTGAGATTGTCTCTACTGACGCTGAAGGGCGGCTCATTCTGGCGGATGCTCTCGGCTATGCTAGACAGAGTGGAGCCAAACGTATGGTTGATGTAGCTACTCTAACCGGAGCGATACAAATAGCCTTGGGTAATATATGCACTGGTGCTTTCGGTAATAATCAGGAGTTGATAAATAAGGTAATTGCCGCTGGTGTTGAAGCTGGCGAACGTATCTGGCAGCTGCCAATGTATGAGGAATATAAGGAACAAAATAAAAGCGAGGTAGCTGATCTTAAAAACACCGGCGGTAGATTGGCTGGTTCTATTACTGCTGCTCAGTTTCTTGCCGAATTTGCCGGAGATATACCTTGGGTCCATCTTGATATCGCCGGTACCTCCGATACGGATAAGGAAAAGGGATATCTGGTCAAAGGGGCTACCGGCGTACCAGTGCGAACTCTGGTGAATCTGGTCCTTTCCTTGGCTGAGTAGCTGGAAGAACTTGAAGGAGGTAAAAACAATGAAAAAAGTGGGTGTCTTGTTGTCAGGTTGTGGCGTCAATGACGGAAGCGAAATCCATGAGGCTACACTCACTTTGTATTTTCTGGATAAGGCTGGCGCTGAGATAATTTGCCTGGCTCCTAATATCAGTCAAGTTGAGGTGATTGACCATATAAAAAATGAAGTAATAGGTGAAAAGAGGAATGTCTTGATTGAATCTTCCAGAATAGCAAGGGGAGATATTAAAGATATAAAAGAGGCAAAAGCTGCCGACTTCGATGCTTTAATTCTTCCAGGCGGACTTGGGGCAGCAAAAAACCTGTGTGATTTTATGGAAAAAGGAGTAAATTGTAGCGTAAATCATGAAGTTGAAAGATTAATAAAAGAAATGCATAAGGCTGGAAAACCTATGGGATTTATATGTATTGCTCCTGTAATTGCTGCTAAGGTTCTTAAAGCAACGATAACAATAGGCAATGATAGAGATACTGCCGCCGCTATTGAAAAAATGGGTAGTAAACATATCATATGCAAAGTTGACGAGATTGCTGTCGA
>CAYOHA010000213.1:0-3588 GCA_964403625.1 uncultured Dehalococcoidales bacterium
TAGGATAAAAGTAATTATTGACACTACCTTCATACCGGCAGCCTATTATATTGCCATAATATCTACCGTAGCGGTTCTGGTAATTATACTTCTCAGTGATATTCAACCGTATTATGTCGGAATGTCGTTGTTTGGTGCCACGGCTTTCGTAATTATTAGCCTTTTAGTGCTGATTAAAGATATGGATAATCCATTTGAAGGCTACGTGAAGATTGACTTTCGCATCCTCTCTGAGCTGAGAAAATACTTAGAGATTAAGTGACTTTGGTTGGTACTTTTTTTCTAACTTCGCGTCGGCAGCATTCCCTCTATCCTAAACCACTCCACATGATCGTGGATGGATTCCTGCCAGGGTCTGGTGGTGAAGCCAAGTTCCTCCTGTGCCCGTGCTGAACTTACCTGAGAGTTGCTTTTCAGGACATCAATGGAGTAAGCCGTAAACACCGGTTTCCTTCGAACCAAACGGTAATATACACTCGCCAGCACTCCAGCAGCTCGGGCGATAATAGATGGTATTTCGTACGTGGGAGCGGGGTAACCGATAGTCCTCTCCAGTTCTTTCATTAGTTCCGGGACCTGGACCTGTGAACCGGAAAAAATATAATGGCGTCCCGATCGTCCTTTCTCAGCAGCAAGGATAAGCCCGCGGGCTACGTCACGCACATCCACGAAATCATAGGCACCTCTTACATATGATTTCAAGTACCCACTGGCGAAGTCAATTATGAGCTGGCCGATATTGGAGATTCCATAGTCCCAGGGACCGATAACACCTGTCGGGCAGCAAATTATAACGTCAAGCCCACCTTTGCCTGCTTCGTCAAGCAGATAGAGTGTAGCCTGTGCCTTACTCCGGGCATAGTTTCCAAGGACACGGTCAGGATCGAAGGGTTGAGACTCATCGATAATCGTACCATGAGGTGGCTCGGTAATAGCGTGGACAGAACTTGTGTAGACAAGGCGGCGGACACCAGAGCTACGACAGGCTGAAACGACATTACGCACACCGCCCACATTCACTCGCTCGAGGATTTTCCTCATACTTGGCATGATGGTAACGATACCAGCCAGGTGAAAGACAATATCTACACCGGTAAAGGCTGATTCAAGGCTTTTCAGGTCGGTAACATCACCACGGACAATCTCTATTTCTAGTTTGGACAATGGGTGGCAGTTATCATCTGGCAGGACAAAAGCGCGTACAGCTTGCTTGCGTGTGACTAGTTCTCTGATAAGGACATTACCAATGTGGCCTGTTGCCCCCGTGACGACAATCATCTTCCCTGCTTCCCTCAACTCTTATTTTAAGTCTATAGTGGTTTGTTTTCAATGGTGACGAAAGCTTCCTTTCTTACCCGACGTTCCTGATAAATATTACCAGCTTCACTTAATTCTTGTTTGACTGGCATAACCGGGCGATTCCTCTCCCTTCCGGGTGAAAACTTTATTAGGAATTGGAATCAGGTGGCTCCTGACTACTAGAACGAACAGTTCAACATTGTTCAGTAGATGTCTAGTTTTCTTACAATGTTGATCCTACCGCTGCAATAACATGGGTCCGGTAGCTACATCGTTTGTGGTAATCAATCTGAAGTCGAAAAACTAAATTTAAAATCATCTTCTAGGGGTAGACCAAAACTCGATAGTGCCCCGGATTCAATTGTGATGGTATATGTGGTGTTTGTAGCTAGAGGAGATGCTGATACTAACTCAAGTACCATATTCGCTTCGTACCAGTTGGTTGTATAGTCAATATCAGGTGAAATACTTAATAGGGCTTCAACGGACTGGACATCCATTGGACGGTCAAAGACAACTCTAATCGGGTGACTGGATGGGATATTGCTTTGCCCCTTATTCGGCATTGTTCCCAATACCACAGGCTGGCCCATTATACCGGTAATGAAACTAAACTGGTATTCTCCCTTAAGCTGAACTCCATCAGCAGATGTGGCGGTTTCTCCAACGGTAACGGTATAATCCGTATTAGCATCCAGGGGTATGTGCGACTGGATGATGGCCGTACTGTCACTATTATCCCATACAACACTATATTTAAAGGCTGGGCTAATTGAAAGAGCAGACTCAACAGAACCCGTATCCATTCTCTGGTTGAAGTTAATGATGATGGGCTGACCGGCCATATTATCAATAGTTCCATCAAGAGGAGTTGTAGAAGTAACTATCGGTGCCGTCTCGGCACTCTTGGTCTTGAAGCTGAATTCGCATGTCTCTAAGAGGGGCAAGCCTGCCAATGAAACAGCTGCCTGATTAACTATAACGGTGTAATTTGTATTCTCAGTTAGGTTATTAAGCGGCAGAAGCAGGATTATGAAGTTCTCCTCGACCATCGGAACTGCCGTAAACATGGTGTCCGGCGAGACCTTAATAGCTGCTAAAAGAGAACCTGGCTCCATCGGCTGATTAAAAACTACCATGATTGGCTGGTCAAGCGGAACCTCAACCTGCCCCATAACCGGGTATATACCAGCTACCTCCGGTGGGGGACCCGGCGGCTTGGTAAAAATTCCTGTTAGTTTTGTCTGCTTCTCTTGCTTGGTCACCGATGGGCATAACTCCTTATAGACATCGCTAAGCTGGAACTCAATTAGCTTGAACAGGTCTTCCCAGAGTGTGGGAGAAAGAGGGTGTAAGCTATTGAGTAAATTGGTGACGTATGTGTCTACCTTTACTTTAAGCGTCTGCTCTTTCCACTGGTGTACGTCTGCATTTATATACTTATCGTACTTATCAGAGATCTGTATGACGCGCAGCATCTCTAGGTTCTTTAAGAAATCAGGATCATTGGGGTCAAGTCCGTTAAGATGTTTTCCACCCACTCGTTGAATTTCTGCCTTAACTGGCTTTCTTTATAGTTGTGAGTTTCGGGGGTAGCAAACTCATCGTACTTTTCTGTTTGCTGTATAGTCTGTAACCAGAAGAAGTATTTCAGGTCATTTGGATTGGTGGGATTTATCTCATCAACGCGGTTCCGCACCCACTCATTAAACTTCTCCCCCATCTGCTCTTCTTTGTACTGCTTGGTATCATCTGTCGCCAGTTCATCGTACTTTTCTGTTTGCTGGATGGTCTGTAACCAGAAGAAGTATTTCAGGTCATTTGGATTGGTGGGATTTATTTCATCAACACGGTTCCGCACCCATTCGTTAAACTTCTTCCCCATTTGCTCTTCCTTGTACTGCTTGGTCTGCGGGTCGGTGTATTCCTCATATTCAGATGTCCCCTGTACCGCCTGCAAATCAAAGAAATCCTTAATCGATTCGGGTTTAGTCGGGTCAATACCATCTACTGTCTCCTTAGTCCACGCGTTGAATTTGTTTTTGAGTTCACCATTGAGCTTTTCAGCTTCCGTTTTTGACAGGGTACCTTCTGCTTTGTCAATATCTTGGGCAGCACCTAAAAGATCGGCTAATGAGGTTGGAGAGGAGGGATTAATACCTCCTATCTTACCGGATATACAAGTATAAGTACTGGATGGTTCCGTGGTTTGGTCAGGTATGGTCTCACCGTTACCGGTACAGCCAGGTATTATCGTTAAAATAATAGTCAGGAGAACTACTAAAAATA
>CAYOHA010000213.1:3688-4948 GCA_964403625.1 uncultured Dehalococcoidales bacterium
CCGGTACAGCCAGGTATTATCGTTAAAATAATAGTCAGGAGAACTACTAAAAATAGTTGTAAATACATACATAATGTGTAAAATAATTTAGATGATTATATCCCTTTTTCTGCTATCTTGCCATCACCCAACCCATAGAAACTAATCGTGAAACTATCATGCTTGAGCGTAGCGACCTGCCCGCCAGGGCTCGGCAGGCAGGCTTGCCCGCTTGCCTTCGCTGAAGCTTTAGCGCAAGCAGGCCGTCCCTCCTGAACTTTGGTAGGCTGGAGCATCTCAGGGTGGTGGGCTTGGATTCAAGAGTTAAATAGTTTACGCTTTTTGCGGGAGACTTAACTTATCTTAACTTTACCTAACAATTTGAGTTTATTTTGCTTAAATACCTGTAAAAAGACTATAGCGTAACATTATGACGAATTTTGATTCACCATTCCTGACAATCGTGTCATTTAATTCGACTGGCCAGACCTTCGAATAGTCGAAACCATTCTTGAAGGTCTGGCCAGTCCTTTCATTTAATCTGTACTGTAGCCGTAGATATCCTGTGGTGTGCCAAGGTACCAAGGATACCCAGGTAGAAGAAGAGTCCCCAAAGCAAGGATGCGGCAAGAAAACCTATCAAGAAAAAGGCATTAAACTGAGCACCCATCATCAATATCTGGCTGTATATACTGTTGGCAACCCAGTAGCAAAAGAGTAGTATCGCACAGGGTCTGTTTTTCTTATAGACACCGAAGGTTAAAGCTAAGAGGATGAATGAATGTACAAGATTCGTCCAATCTACATCTAAAGTGCCTGTAAAGAAAGCAACTAGTGAAGAAACCGCTATTATTACACCAGCTATGATGGTTCCTTTAATCTTCCTGTTTGCTTTGTCCAACGCAATCTTCGGCTGTGTATCAACCCTATAGTATTTGTTGTATCGAAGATTAGCCCTAAGACCTCCGGATAAGAAGAGTAACACCAGTGCGTGGAATCCCAGGCTCCACCAATCCTGGAAGGCTATTAGAAGCACGGCATCGAGTGCGTAAAGTACCATTCCAGCGGCGAATGCCCAGATATCACGCCTTACAGCACAAAATCCAAAGAAGCCAAATGCAAAGGCAATCTGAATGTAATAGAGTATTCCGATACTTAAGGGGAGAGTAGCAGCAACCTGAATTATTCCCAGTCCAATGAGGAAATGCCAGCCTCCGCCTATAATGGTTACGATGACGTTAATCGTAGAGAGGCCAATTATCCAGAAGAACCAGTTACCCG
>CAYOHA010000214.1:0-2426 GCA_964403625.1 uncultured Dehalococcoidales bacterium
GGTTAGTAGAATCACACATAAACTTGTACATCCGGTATATGTCCTCAACCGACCTGGGGTAATACTGGACAGGATGACCAAGCATAGCAACTGAGCCGCCTGCCTTCTCGTAATGCTGGAGCATTTCTATATCCTGTTCAACAGTATCCTGCAATACGGCTACCGAGGTATGTATCTTACCCCTGGCCTCATCACATACTATTTCCACGAATTTTTTACGCTCCTCGAAAGTCATTCCGCAGGCTTCGGGTGCGCAAAGTATGGAAGCGAAACCATTGTCTGCGAGATGTTGAACGTCATATCTGATGCCTTCCTCATCAAGTTCCTGCAAATCGGGCGAAAAAGATGGGAAAATAACTGCCTCCAGCCCCTTCATGTTCTCCTTGGCCCATTGCTTTGCCTCCGATTTTGTAAAATCCATATTAGTTTCCCCCTTTTTAAGAATTGTGCATCTTCGTGGTCGCTTCGCTCATAGTGTTGGCTTTTATCCATAACTCATTTTACGCAAGTTGGTCTCACCTGGACTAAATTATTAGTGCGGTGGTTTTATCTCCAGATATAGAAGGCATTTTACATCTCCTCGTGTATATTAAGACCTGTCCCAATAAAAAGTATCAACATATATTAGTTAATATTGTACGTGTACGTCATCAATTAATAAATACTATATATTCCAGCGAATGTCAATTCAATTTCGCAGGCTATTGACATTTATAAAATAATAATATACTATTTATTTTAATTAATAGTACGTATACGTATTACATCTAAAGTGAATTTTCGATTTAAGCATAAGTAGTCAATTACTAAACAAATATATGGAAATAATGAAATAAAAGGAGGGAACTAAATCAGATTTACTAAATAAAGGATACATAAACAGGTGGATGTCATATTCGTTAAAGAGTACCAACGGTAGTAGATTTTCTCTTATTATGTTATTTAAACCAGTGATTACCTATTGAATATTAAAAATAACAAGGAGGAATCAGATGAAAATGAGATTTTATCTGACAATTGTAATATGTCTCGGTATTATACTACTCAGTTCCTTTATTGTAGATGGATGCGCTAAGCCAACTCCAACCCCTGCACCCGTGACACCAGCGCCACCGACAACTCCGGTGAAGGCGGTGACTATTAAGCTTGCCTCAGGACTTCCCCCTTTAGACCCTGTTGTAGTCAAAGCCCAGGAATTAGCTGAAAGATTCAACAAGCGCGTTAACGGCAGGTATATAATCGAAGTCTATCCCGGAGGCGCGCTGGCTACTATGGAAGAAGAAATGGAAATGCTGAGAACGGGAGCTATTCAAATGGCCGAATTCCCGATCGAATACTTATCCGGCAGCGACATCCGATTTTCGGCTGTTACATTGCCCTTCTTGATTAAGAATCTAGAGGCAAACGTAGAGTTCTTAAAAAATATTAATGAATCACTTTTTGGTGATATACTAGCTAAAAAATTTAATGCCAAGCCACTTGTCGCATGGACTACCGGTATACACGAATATTGTGGCGCTAAAAAACCGGTAAAAAGTCTTCAGGACTGGAAGGGCTTATTAATATGGGTAGCGAACCCCGCTGAAGCACAAACTGTAGAAGCATTTGGTGCCTCACCTGTATCACTTCCCTTTTTCGACGGATACCCGGCATTACAGAAGGGAACGGTAGATGCCGGTGTAGGCCTGAACCCAACAGGAGTATGGAATTTCAAATGGTATGATGCGATTCGTTATATTACAATCGCTAACACGTTTGGTACCTCGGGTTATTACGACATTAACCTGGACACGTGGAATTCTATGCCAAAAGATATCCAGGATATTCTACTTGATGAATGCCAGCGCGCCGAAAACGAGTTGAAGACATTCTTCTCGCAATATGCCAAGGACGCGATAACCAATTTGGAGAAAGAAGGCGTTCAGGTCTATCGTCTGCCTGAGGCTGAAAGAGCTAAATGGATTGAGGTGAGCAAGCCAGTTTTAGACAAATTCTATGAGCAGATTGGATCCTCGGATGCTCAAAAGATAAAGGATGCCGCTCGCAAGGCTAACCAGTAACCCGTTTAGCCAAAGTATCTTATAACTGGAGGAAGCATAGGCAGTTTCTCATTGCTTCCTCCAGTGAATAATTAACTAACGATTGGTGTAAATTGAACAAGGCCAAAAAAGTATTGCGGGTTTTGAGTTCATGGCTGGACCGCGTGGTTCGTTCCTTGTGGTTTTTTTCTGGAGCTCTGATTACCCTGATGGCTTTTGTGACCGGTTACGGGGTTTTCACGAGATATGTCTTAAGGAATCCCAACCCATATACTTATGAAATTGATTCTATCTTGATGGTAGCGTGTATCGTTTTCGCTATAGCTCACACCCAAAAGCTCGGCCGGCACCTTAGGATTGATCTTTTGGACCGTTCTCTTCCAGAAA
>CAYOHA010000214.1:2526-4938 GCA_964403625.1 uncultured Dehalococcoidales bacterium
CAAAAGCTCGGCCGGCACCTTAGGATTGATCTTTTGGACCGTTCTCTTCCAGAAACGTTACGTGCAATTTTACTCAACGTTATTGGTCCCGTGGTAGGTTTAATTTTTTGTGTTGTTATAACCTGGAAAACCTGGGAAACTGCGTGGAGCGCTCTACAAACCTGGGAGGTCACCCGTGGTACTTGGGTAATACCCACATTCCCTATAAGGATGATAGTTCCCCTTGGTTTCGGCTTTCTTTGCCTAGTATTATTAGCTCAAATCTTACGTCATTTTGCCTCGCTAAAAGGTACAAGCCAATCTTTTAAAGAATAAATTAGAGTAGCCAGGTATTTTCGCGTAATTACGTTTGCCGTAATAAGGAAGAATTGTGGATATTCTCGCGATAAGTATCATATTCATTTCTTTATCGGTATTTCTGATTATTATAGGCATACCTATAGCCTATGCTTTAGGGTTTTGCGCTTTATTTGGTATTCTGTTTGGCTCAGGCGGAGCTCCTCTTACAAAGCTGGGATTGACCCCATTTTCTGTATTTCATGGCTTGAATTGGCTTCCGCTCCCGATGTTCATATTGATGGCTTTCATTATCAGTGAAACTGACATAGGTCGAGATATTTTCAGCACAGCAAATAAATGGCTTTCGCGTATTCCTGGAGGCTTAGTCGTCGCCTGCATCTGGGCAGAAGCAGCTATGGCGGCTACGATGGGAGTAAGTGGAACGACCATACTTACGGTGGGAACAGTAGCTGTACCTGAGATGGAGAAGCTTGGTTGTGATAAGAAATTTAGCTTGGGTGCATTATTGAGCGGGGGCGTTCTTGGCCCTTTAATACCACCCAGCATCCCTTTGATTGTCTATGCGATCTTGTCACAGCAATCCATAGGTAAACTCTTCATAGCCGGCATAATCCCCGGCATCCTCTTAGCTATCATGCTTTCAGCTTATACTATGATGGCTTGCTTGAGAAATCCTGCTCTCGCTCCTCGTCCATCAGGGGCTATCTGGAAAGAAAGACTGGTTTCTCTTAGGAAGGTCTGGCCTGTAATTATTGTGATTCTTGGTGTATTGGGCGGGATATATCTGGGAGTGGTAACTGCTACTGAGGCGGGTGCAGCAGGTGTTCTTATTATCCTGCTTATTGCTTTCGTATTTTATCGCTTTCGCCTGGCCAATTTAGGCCGGGCGATGTCTGAAGCGGCGACATTAACGGGGATGGTTGGCTTGATGATTATTGCCACCACGATTTTTTCCTTTGTGGTAGGAGTATCCGGTCTTGCACAGAGACTGAGTAGTATAATCGTGGCTTCAGGGTTATCCCCAATGATGGTAATAATTAGCATTAACATCGTGCTGCTTCTTCTAGGATGCATTATGGATGGGCTTGCCATCCTTATGGTGACTATGCCTCTATTCATTCCTTTGGTCATCAACCTCGGCTTTGACCCGGTGTGGTTTGGGATAATAGTAACCGTCAACATCGAGATAGCGCTAATTACACCGCCAGTAGCATTGAACCTATTTTTAGTGAGTGGGACTTTTCGTGTGCCTGCTACCGATGTCATCCGTGGCGTAGCCCCCTTCTTGGTCGTGCTTATAATCTTCTTGGGGCTCCTGATTGCCTTTCCTCAAATTAGTTTATGGCTCCCCAACATGATGAGTGGGAGATGAAAGGTAAATACACTGGTACCGATATCCAGGTATTTTTTAATTTTTTAAATTGTTATAGTGAACGCGCTAAAGCTAGGACAATCACCAGATGACGGAGAATCATGATGGCAATCACATTCAACTGGCCGGTCCAGCAGCGGGGATATTGAAGGAACAAGGCCACCGGGGAAGTCTATCAAATCTAGCGCCCTTACGCATCGACTTACGAGGAGAACTACAAGCAACGTCATGAGCTATAACCGGATTATTAACAGATAGGCGGGCTCTGCCAGGGGAGAATCAGGTAAAGGCTGGTGCTAGTGCCCCTACTATTGGCAACCTGATGCATAATTGGTCAAGTGGCATCCCGCCTACTTTTTCAAGTAGTCAAAATGCTCGAAGTAACATCAGTTTTTCATTTGGCCCTGGGCACAGTCGAAGGTTCTATTACATAATACATGAGAGAGAAACCAACAATCGTCCATTATGTGCAGTGAAGCAACATTCACTTATTTTTCGACTTCTGAAAATAACTTTCGCCTAGAACTCTTGAAACCTTATATTACGTTTCATCAAATAGGACATATCATAATAAACCAATTAGTCACACCTACAATATCCTCGAAAGATTAAATCCCACATGGTTTAATGGCATAGTGTGAACTAAGAGCCATAACAAATTAGCATTAGCAGCACATTCACCGAGATGTGCTTAGCTGATCGACCCGAACAGCCCCCACAAACATAGCCAGTTAAGGGAC
>CAYOHA010000215.1:0-4911 GCA_964403625.1 uncultured Dehalococcoidales bacterium
ACCAATCTGGTTATTCTATTGGAGCAGGGTACTTCGAATGACAGCTGAAGGTGGTGTGGTAGAGAGGGGGGCAAGGTCGCGGCGTATTTTCCTGTATGTGGTTCTGGGTGTAGCCGTGGTATTGCTGGTAGCTGACCTGGTGAATATTATCTATCAGTTACTGAATGGCTTGTTTCAGGGAACGTTTGGGGTAAATATTTTGCGAAATATGGTCTGGAGTCTGCAGACCTTACTATTACCAGTACCGGTGCTTCTATATCACTGGCGTGTCCTGCGACAAGATCAACGACTCGGGGCGGAGAAACTACCACAACGAAAGACCGTAACCATACTGGCCGGTGACCCGGCAGCAGGTCTGGTTTCCAGAATTGAGGAGAAATATGGCTCCAGGATACGCCAGTTACGCTATATCGGTCAGATGCCTGAGGATATACCAGTCCTATCTGATGAGGAAATTATAACGCTCATTGATGAGATAAAGGCAGCTCCCGGTAGTGAGGTTATGCTGGTTGTCACTGCGGGTAAAGTAATGGTGCTTCCATATCAATGGAGATAGGCATATTAAAGAATTAAGATACGTTACTTTTAAAATTGATATGGGCTGGGTGGGAGTACTGGGTTCGGCAGAAGGTCTTATAGCAACGACATTACCTCAACATTCAGTAAAGGAGGCAGAAAGGCTATTAGGTAACAGGCTTCCTCAGGCTACACGGTCTCCCCGCTATTTTACTGACCTGATGGAACGCCTGAAGCTTTACTTTAATGGTAAAAAGATTACTTTTCCCGATGATCTTGACCTGTCTAAGGCTACACGCTTTCAAAGTGAGGTGTGGCAGGCGACAAGATTGATCCCTTACGGTGAGACCAGAAGTTATCTCTGGCTGGCTAGGCTCATTGGGAGACTGGAAGCAGTAAGGGCAGTAGGTCAGGCACTTGGGAAAAACCCTCTTCCTGTTATCGTGCCCTGTCACCGGGTAATAGCCAGCAATGGAAGGCTGGGTGGTTTCAGTGGGGGTTTAGAAATAAAGAAGTGTCTTCTCAATCTGGAGTCTTCAGCTAAAGACTTTGTATAAAAGTATGTTTTAATATCATATTAACGCCAGGGAAGTTTGGGGTTAGAAAGTTTAGGCTTGTTTAGTCTACGTTCAGCTTCGGAGACTCCTTTTATTTTCAGGTTCAAAAAGCCCAGTTCATATTCTTTAATCAGCCCTTGTCCAGCAAAGCTGAAGAACTGGTTATCGCCGATTACTATATGGTCGAGGACCCTGATGTACATGATACTTCCGGCATAGACCAGGTCTCTGGTCAGTTCTTTGTCACTATTACTTGGTTCGGGGTTGCCAGAAGGGTGATTATGGACAAAAATTAGTGTGGCGGCATTATATCTGATGGTACCCTCGATAATTTCACGGGGCGATACAGCAGTGGAATCAATTGTTCCTTCGAAGAGGTCCTCCGTCTCAAGAATCTGGTTCTGATTATTCAGGTAAATAACCTTGAATACCTCTTTCTTAAGGTCTCGCATTGAGTGATAAAGATAATCGAAAATTTCTTGTGCAGATTTGTAAATAGGCTTATCGATGATTTTTTCTTTGAGAAATTCTCTGGCTACCTCCTGCACCAGCTTGAGACCAAAAGCACTGTGAAGGCCAATACCTTCTATTTTTTGTAGTTCTTCGGCGGGAGCTTCTAAAACTCCTCTTAGTGTCTTGAATCTCTTGATTGCTTCTTTTGCCTGTTGTTTACAGTCCTTGCGGGGCGTGCCCAGGCTCAAGAGTAACTCAACGATTTCATAGTCATTGAAGCCCTTAAGCCCCGACTTAATAAACTTTTCTCTCAATCTTTTCCGGTGGCCTAGTGATGTATTCTCTGATGACATCTATATTTCCCTCTTTACTTAGTCTATCACTAGTAGGATATAGTCTCTATCCTTAGCCCTTCTTCCCCCACTAACTCTACCAAGCGTTGATGAAGCTCGGGACAGTAGCTGGTGTTGTTAAGCCTGAGTCTATTTACACTATCGCCGTTTTCCACCTGCAGTATAACCTCGTCATCGCCAGAGAAGTCTCTGATAATCTCGTTCAATCTGTGTAGACGGGCGATGTCACTCTCTTCATCACTGGTCTGGGTCAGACTGATAACCATCCGGTGGTTGCTGGTTGGGACCGTCACATGTGGTGTTTTTTCCACTATCGATGGCAACTCTTCAGGAAGGACAGAAACGATTTCTTCATTCTTGATAGTCGGTATCTGGTACAGTTCTGCCTTAACGACGTTGAGCTGAACCGAATCGTCTCGGTTTCTAACGGTCGCCTCAAGCTGGAGCAGGTTTCCTTCTTGCCAGAGATCTCTGGTCTCGTCATAGACTCTGGGCCATACTGTGGCTTCAATACCACCGCTGATGTCTTCAACAGTGACTTTCACAAATGGTTTACTGTCCTTGCGGGTTATTAACTGGACAACACTGGCTACCTCACCAATAACGGTCACATTTTCTCCAACCATTTCATTATCAATCGAGGCACACATCGTTATACCTGGGTTTACTTTAGTGGGATCGAAGAGTTTTTTTGAGAAAGGGACACCCATCAGTTCTTTCTCCCAACCAGCTTTCTCTCTATCGGAGACTTCGGCAGGTTCCAGCTCAAGGCTGGGCATGGGCAAGGCTGTTGTCTTTCCCCACAGATCAAACATAGTTGACTGGCCTGTCTCCCGCAAGCGTTGCTCTCTTTGGGTCAAAGACAGGATGCTATTAATGTTATGGAGTAATGTGCCCCTTTCGCCCAGCGAGTCGAAGGAACCGGCTTTTATCAGGCTCTCCATTGCCCTCTTGTTGAGTCCGTGTAGGTCACAACGACGGCAAAAATCTTCGATAGATTTAAACATACCTCCCTTTTCTCGCTCAGCAATAATCGATTCTATTGCTCCAGAACCCACATTCTTGATGGTGGTGAGTCCAAAACGAATGGCTGATATGTGGTCGCCAGTTTGCTCTAGGGAAAAGCTCACCTGACTGTACTGGATATCGGGTTGCCGGACAGGAATATCCAGGCGGCGGCATTCAGCTACTGCACTGGCTACTTTTTCCGGTTGGCCGTTATTGGCAATTAGAAAAGCGGTAATATATTCTGCTGGATAATGTGCTTTGAGATAGGCGGTCTGATAAGCGATAAGAGCATAGCTGACGGCGTGAGCCTTAGGGAATCCATAGCCGGAGAATGGCTCGATAAGAGAGAATATCTGGTCGGCGATCCCAGCCGAAAAACCTTTTTGACCGGCACCATTGATAAAGTTACGCTTTTCCTTCTTCATAACCTCGGGGATTTTCTTTCCCATAGCTTTACGGAAGATGTCAGCTTGTCCCAGACTGTAGCCGGCGAATGCCTGAACAATAAAGAGCACCTGTTCCTGGTAGACTATCACCCCGTAGGTCTCCTTAAGAATACTTGCCAGGGCAGGGTGAGGATAACGGATTGGCTCAATGCCGTGCTTGGCTTTGATAAAGGTAGGGATGTGCTCCATAGGACCAGGGCGATACAAAGCTACCATTGCAGCAATATCACTGAAAGTATTTGGTTTAAGCTCCTTTATATACCGGCGCATTCCGGCTCCTTCAAGCTGGAATACTCCGGTAGTTTCTCCCGCGGAAAGCAGGTTAAAAGTTTTGGCGTCATTCATCGGAATTTTGTGTAAATCAATATCAATACCCTGGTTCTGGTAGATAAGTTCTTTTGCCTTGCCCAGAATAGTCAGGTTAGCCAGACCGAGGAAGTCCATCTTTAGAAGACCAATCTGAGCGATATCGTCCATACTGAACTGGGTCATCACGGTCGTCTCACCGTTAGTCTCTCTGGCTCTCTGTAGCGGGACATACCTGGTCAGAGGTTCTTTAGATATCACCACCCCGGCAGCGTGGGTACTGGCATGGCGGGAAATACCTTCTACCCTCCTGGCTGAATTTATCAAATTACGAACGATAGCGTCTTCAAGGTAAGTATTTTTCAACTCACGGTTCTCTTCCATCGCCCGGTTCAGGGTCATTCCTGGAGAAAATGGCACCAGTCTGGCTACCCGGTCAACCTCGCCGTAGGGCATACCCAGAGCTCGACCGACATCTCTAAGGGCAGCTCTGGCACCGAGTGTGCCAAACGTGATAATCTGGGCAACATGGTCTTGTCCGTATTTCTGGGTTACGTAAGCAATAACCTCATCTCGGCGGTCATCCTGGAAATCTAAATCAATATCAGGTAGTTCTTTACGCTCCAGATTGAGAAAGCGTTCAAAGACCAGCTCATTTTTAATTGGTTCAATGGCGGTGATGCCCAGGCAGTGGAGGACGATACTGGCAGCAGCACTACCTCTGACACCGAAGAGTATGTTACGCTTTTTGACGAAAGACATGATGTCCCAGACAACCAGGAAATAGTTGGCAAACTGCGTCTTTTCTATTACTTCCAACTCGTAGGCGAGGCGTTGTTTTATCTCGGGAGAAGGATTGGGATAGTATTGAGACAGGCTCTGGTAACAGAGTTCAGCCAGAAACTGGTCGGCGGTCTTGCCTTCAGGTAGTCCTATCTCAGGGAGATGAAGACGTCCAAAGTCAAGTTTGAGGTTACACATCTCAGTGATACGCTCGGTATTCTCTAGAGCTTGAGGTATATCCTGATAAAACTCTGCCATCTCCTGAGGGCTCTTAAGGTAGAAAAAGTCGCCAGCCATTTTTACCCGTTTCTCGTCATTTACGGAGGTATTGGTCCCAATACAGAGTAGCAGGTCATGGGCTGAGGCATCTTCCTGATTAACATAGTGGACATCGTTTGTCGCTACGAGCGGGATATCCAATTCGTGGCTCATAACAATAAGCTCTTGATTTATCCGCTCAAGCTCTGAAATGGGGTGCCTCTGTATCTC
>CAYOHA010000216.1:0-4910 GCA_964403625.1 uncultured Dehalococcoidales bacterium
AGGTATACCGGCTGGCTTGAAGAAGGTTACACCCGGTACAAAGGCAACTCGTCTACATTTGAGTGGTCTAGCCATCATTCACTCCTATATTATGAGCATATGCTCATAATACATAGTAACAGGAAGAGCAAACTTTGTCAAGAAGTATTTGAATGAGGAAGGGATACACCTTAGGGGATAGGATAATTCAATTGCTAATGAATGAAGCTAAGACTTTGACCTGATAGATCTAATCAACATTGAGATATTCTTTTGCACTTCGGCTAAGTCCTGCTGGTTGGGACGTCCTCTTATATCTCCTAATTTTCCCTGTGTGCTGAGTTCTTCCCGCCCGTGGAACTCTCCTACTATATACCACTTGGCGGCAACCTCAAAACCGAGATGCTCGAAAAACTGCCCCAGATATTCGCCAACCGGAGTTGCTTCTCTTATCCCGGTGTGAGGTCCCGAATAGGTGCAGAATACCACCGCTGTTTTTCCGGCAATTTGGGGCGCGCAGAGTTTAATTTCCCCCCGCTCTGAATGTAATTTCATCTTTTCCCTTACGAAGCGTAATACTGGTTCAGGAGGTTGAAACGAATATGACGGCGCTCCAAGAAATATCAAATCATACTGAAATAACTCTTCTCCGGATGCCTCAGTAACCTTCTTTAACGCAGCATGGATACCCTCGTGGGCGAGGGCTTGCTGGATAGCAACCGCCACCTTCTCAGTATTCCCGGTGGCAGACCAGTAGATTATCAATACATTAAGTTCACGATTAGTCTGTTTTTAAGACACGCTTATCCCTCCTTTTTTTAGTGTTTACCGTCGCCGATTTATAAAAAAGACAGTAGACAGATCAGATTAGAACTCAAGGAACCCATTGGAGCCTGGACGGATTAAGGGAAAACTCGTAGTAAGTATTACTCATTTCAGACCGATCCCAGCTACCCCGCGGCAAGTCGGGGTCCTTATACTTATTTTCTGAAGACTTTCCAACGTATATTTTACCGTTCATCATACCACTAATATACCTGGGCAAGCCATTCCTGGTCATGAGAGGCTCGGCTTTCAGGCTATAAACATTTCCCCATGTTACGCTGTGCCTGTATCCTGGTTCAAAAGCATTGCCGACCGGCTCCTTGACGAACGAGATTGGCACTCTTTTCACCTTGAGTATGTCTCCCATCGTTGACCAGCACGTCCGGAATATTTTTTCTAGAGCCGCCGCCTGTTTGGCGTCCGCACGGGAATCAATGTACAGGATAGCTTTCCAGGGGTCACGGACGGCGGTACCGTCAACAGGTGAATTAAAGCCAAACCCAACGTTCAGGCTACCCAAGTCAACCTCTCCGAAGTGTCCCTCTTTGATATAGAATGTAAAAGCCCCTTCGCACTGGTTGATACCCCCATGGAGGTCCTTGGGAGTGCTGGAACCCCAGTAGTACAGGCATACTGGCGGCGAGGTGCAGGCCTCGGTGCAATCTCCGCTTACCATCCATTCCATTTGTTCTACCATTTTTACCTCCCTTTTAATTTAATATATATTCTTGTTTTAAGCCACCTTTGTTTTTTGCTTGCCAACCATCTATTTTGGTATGCTTTCTTTGTTATATATTCCATACCATATCCGGCGGGAATTCCCGCGATATTCTTGCTTCTAAATCTTTAACACCTTTGACAAATCCATCTCTCCCTAGATTGAACCAGTAAGGTTCCCATTCCATATCTTCGAGATTTTCTATTATCATAGTGAGTATCTCGGACGGGATGGAAATTATTATCAGACCATCGGGCAATACGCGCCTGGCTTTCATACTAAACCCGAGGCCGCTGACACCATAATTTAATTCGCCATTCATGTAGGCATGGGCATATATCCAGGCGCAAGCCAGGCAGGTGCTGCCCTTAGCGGTCCACATTTTACCGTTGGAATAGCTGCTAGCCCTTAGTAATATTTCTGCTTGAGATGTATTGGCCGTGATAATCAAGACATCCGGATCGAAAGTCAGCTGGTCTATAGAAGAGTGAATGATATATTTGACGGAGTCTTTAGGCATTACCGGAACATAGTCATAGATTCTTCTATTGGCGCCGGGGGTTTTAAACATAGAAAACTCGGAGCCCAATAAGCCGCTGTACATAACGGGAGGAAAGACATCCATGCCTACTACCTGCGTTCCGCACTGTACGTTTTCTTTTGTGGCGTAAAAAGGTTTACTGGTCTGTGCTTCTTTAAACATCTCGCAAATCGCCAGGCTCTTATCCAGTTGCTGAATTTCTTCCGGCTTTTTAAGTGAATAGCTGACGCCTACAGGCTTCCTTTCGAAGTTAAATTTGTTAAAGATTGAATAGTCTCGCATTCTTAAACTTTGCCTCCTTTGAGTTTTTTACTTATATAGAATAAATTCTTGCTATTTCCGAATTTTTTCTTCTATACCCTCTAAAATTTGCTCGAAACGTTTTTTATGTTCTTCTCCGGTTATGGTTTCCGAGATAGGGTGCCAGTTCATATTTTGTAGGTTTCTAATGATCATAGGTAACTTGGTCCAGGGTATGGAGATTAGTATCAAGCCCTGCGGCAGTACTTTTAAAGTCTGCATGCCCATACTCATACCAGTGACCATATAATTCACTTCTCCGCTCGTATAGGGATAAACATACAGCCATGAACATGCCAGTACAGGTGTTCCTCTGGACGACCATGTCTAACCTGTAGAATAGACCAGCGCTCTCATGATAATCCGCGCCTGGTCGACATTATCAGCCGTAATAATCAATACGTCCGGGTCGTATGTCATCTGGTCTATCGCTGAAAATAATACGCATTTGACTGAGCCTTTTAACATCCTGGGAACCAGCTGATATATTTTCTGGTTGGCGCGTAATTCCTCATAAAGGTCATCTGTCTCTCCAACCAGCCCGCTTAAGAGGATGGGGTCAGGGTCTTCCATACCGAGGGTCAGTGGCTCAGTACAGTGAAAATCTTCTCTCTGGACATAAAAAGGTTTGCTGGTTTGCGCCTCTTTGAACATCTGGCAAAAATACAGGCTTTTACTTAGTCTATCTATCCCCTCCGGTTTGTAAGGCAGGAATTTGATGCCTACGGGCTTCCTTTCAAAATAAAATTTACCGAAGATAGAATAGTCTTGCATTATTAGTTTCATTTTGACCTCCCTATAATATTGTCGCCATAATGATACCACTTGATATCTCGTTGTCATAGTCAGCATGGCTTCAGGAGTTAGTGGTTGATATCTGAGTGTCAAAATCCACCATCTAGGCCTAACTATGTGGATATATTCACCAGATTCCTTAAGTAGTTTTACTTCGAGATACAAGCTTAACTATCCTTCTCTTGTCTTTTTCTTGAGACACTACTTTTATCGTAAATATAAACAAGACGTGCTAAAACGTCGAAAATGATTTGGCCAGACCTTAACTCCCTGTTATGTTCAAAATGTACATTGACAACCCTTTACTTGACCGTTATACTTTCGCAGGACAAATACTGTATACAATATAGTGCTGCTTCATCACGAAATATTTAATTTATTGAAAGGAGTAGACAATGCCCACAGTAAAAGAATTTAATAACTACGGGGAATTTCTCGAGAAATCACTCAGGTTAAAAACATCTCCCCTGGCGGTAAAGATGATTGAAAGTGAAGCAGACATCCCGGAAGGTGCTTACCGGCCGAAACGAGACGACGGTTACCATTATTCCCAATGCCAGGCATTTGCTCTTTCAAGACGTGAAGGTAAAATCGTGGCCATGTTGAAAGAGGACAATTGGTGTCCAGCACCAATAACGGGTTACGGGCTGGATGAAAGGCCAGAGAGACCGGATATGGTCCCGGGAACACCTATGGGCTATTATTGCTTAACACCAGGTAAATACATCGGCATCCTGACCGCGCCACTCAGAGACGCTACCTTTATTCCCGATATCGTGCTAATGTATCCAAACCCGACTCAACTGAGAACCATACTACTGACTTTAAGACCTGAAGAGGCGAGCAATCTGAAATCGCACTTCTTTCCTCCTTCCTGTATATACGCTGTCGTCAACCCCATTCTGACCGGACAGTACTGGATTGTGATACCGGACCCAGGCGAGACCGCGCGTGCCCTGGGGGATGAAAGTGAGATGATGTTCTCGATACCGGCAAATAAAATGGAGGGACTGATGTCGGGTATCAAGAAAAGCGAGGAAAGAATGGGGCATTTCTCGATTATCGGTATGATGATGAGGCATGATTTTCCTCAACCTCCACATTATAAGAAAGCATTTCAGATGTGGGGGATGGACTATGATAAGAGTGATAAGTACCGCTAGGACAACTGACTGCAAGACATTTTGGGAGGTGACTGCAGTGGACAAAGTAAAATCTGACCAATTCAGTGCAGGCTTCTCAGATATCGAGGGAGGAACTGGAGAAGAGCCCAGTGCAGCTCAAGGCGGGAAGGGCACTCCAAAATCTACGCTTATTCAAACCAACTGCAATATAAACTCGCTGGGTTGCCGTGTGAGCGTAGCGGTCGAGGGAGGGCGTATCGTAGAAGTCCGGCCTTCCACCGCTGACGTCGCTTTAGGGCTGTGCGACCGGGCTGGAGGCATACTTGAATGGGAATACTCCGATGAACGGTTAACCAAACCTCAGAAGAGAACAGGCAGCGGTTGGGAAAAAATATCCTGGGATGAAGCCATATCCTCCATCGCTGAAAAGCTGGATAGTATCAAAACCAGATACGGGGCAAGGGCTGTGGTTTTAAATACAGGGCAAGCCCTGGTACGTAATGTAAACCGGCGCGCTGCAAAACGTTTCGCCAAGGCATTCGGCACTCCCAATTTTACATCAGGAGACAGTTTCTGTTTCTGGAGCCGGGCTGTCGGGCATACCATTGCTCTCGGGACAGGCGACTCC
>CAYOHA010000217.1:0-4904 GCA_964403625.1 uncultured Dehalococcoidales bacterium
ACCATTCTCACCAGTGCGAAGCTTGGCCCTTGCAACAATCAATTACTTGGAACTCTTCATAATATTCGGTTTACTAGCATTTCATTTCAGGTATGACAATTTCTATCCAACTTTCGCTAGCCTTACAGAAAGCTTGCGCTATAGCATCGGCGTTATTACTACTACAGGCTCTCGCTTTGACCCGGCATCAGTGCTTGGGGGTTTGTTATACTATCTTGAAATAACTTTTGGTTTGGTTTTTCTTGTCGTGGTCGTTGCCCGTGTGCTGTCCCTTTTTAAAAAGTGAAACATAGGGGTCCTACTCCGCACATATTGGAGCCGACAGCTTTACCACTTTCAAGGGTTAGCTATAGCGCTTGAACAGAAAGCCAAAAAGTGACTTGCGTTAGACTTTCTTTTGTCTGATAATATCAAATAGGTAAGGAAAAGCGGAAGAGTCCCTCCATTACGTATTGACCTATCCGTACAACCGGACTAATATTACATACCTAAGATATATTACTGCTAGTTCGGTTACTAGTTGTTTCAAGCAGTGATTTTCACGCTTGGTATTCTGCATCTCAGTTCTGGTGTCATCATGGTCGATATCCCGGCTGAGTCTTTCCTTACCCAGAAATTCGACCTACTCCAGTACGGATATAGTCATACCAGCGATTTCTCCCCAGTTTCAGCCTATTATTTTTTAACTGTTATTCCGGCAAGGTCTCCCACTACATTAACCAAAGACTGTCCGGTAGGTAAGATAACCTTGGAGTTTGCTTGAAGGGATTCGGTTACAGTCTGAAGTTGTTTAAGTAGCTGAGCATTGCCTACGAAGTAGGCATTAGCCGCTTCATTTACCAACTTTATAGCCTGGGCTTCTCCTTCGGCTATGAGTATCTTGGACTGTTTCTCCCCTTCAGCCTGTAGTATAAGGGTTTGCCTTTCACCTTCAGCCTGCTTGATCTTGGCTCGTTTCTCACCATCGGCCTTAGTTTCTGTAGCAGTTGCAAAGTCGACAGCCGCTATCTTCTGATTATTAGCGACTACTACATTGTTCATTGCCTGCTGCACACCCTCAGGAGGATTGATCTCCTTAAGCTCTGTTCTTACAATCTCAATTCCCCAACTCTGGGTCTCAACAGTGAGTTGGTCATAGAGAGATTTGTTTATCTTTCCTCTCTCGCTATTAGCTTCCATAAGGTTCATCGTACCAATAATGTTCCTCAGGGTGGTTCTGGCTAGAGCTACTATCTGAACTTTGTAGTTAAAGACATTATACTCTGAAGCCTTTACATTTGTTTCGTCGGATTTAACCTTGAAGTATACTTGGGCATCTACCTGCGCGTTCAGACTGTCCTTGGTGATGATTTCCTGCCCACCTGCGTCTACCATCATCTCCGTGATATTAATTTTTATCAGCCGCTCTATAAAGGGTATGATCCAGATAAGACCAGGAGTTCCGAATCTGTTATACCTACCAAACCTCTCGATAAGACCCCTATCCGTAGGTCTTATGGTCTTGAGGGCTAAAGGAAGATATACGAACAGGAACAAGAAAACAATTATGCCTAGTATAATCCAGCCAGCCATTGATAACCTCCTTTTGTGCTTATTCTATTTTCCTGACCCACCCTAAATACTTGTACCACTTCTTATATCGCTGCAATTATTTAAAATATTAATGGAGTAGGTGGGTGATAGACTTTAGTACTATTCGCTCGTGGTTATTATATTCCCTTCTCCATTATTCAATCAATACCTTAGCTTCTTCAATTGGAGTGAAAAACTGGCGCTTCAAGAGTTAATCTCTCAGGTCTCTATGAAAGGTTCAGTATAATCATTCTCCCAGAGACTTCCTGTGATGAGTAGCGGAGTTGGATGCGAAACCATATTGAAAGGGCCAGTAAAACGCCACCACAGTCATTGCCCACCGACAATTGACGGACGGTCTCTTTCGCTACGCCACAGAAATACCGTGCATACCATTGTTACGGCGACTGCAATTGCACCGGTAACGGTAATAAATTAGAAGAAGGCAGAGAGTAAAAAAGTGGCTACATGATATTGACAAACAAGGTTTGTCAATATCATCCACCTTTAGTTGTCTTTAAGAGTTGATGTGATAAATCCTCAAGATCATCCTTATTTAAAAAAAAGCTGTTTGTTACTTCTACTAAACCGTTGTCGGCCGCTTATTCAGGGTATTGACAAAAGTATACATGAGATTATAATTAACTCACATGACATGAAAGGAGGTGATGCCTTCGCAATAAAACAAAGAGATTGGAATACCAAAAGAAGATAGGTTAAGAGGTAAAAACACTTATAAAAATATGGAGGAGGTGAAATAGGTATGAAAAAGAGAGTCCTCTGGATACTGGTAAGTTGCCTTATGATACTATCCCTAATAATAGCATCCTGCGGTACAAAAGAAGGGGAGGAGGAAGAGGGGGGAGTGCAGTCTCCAGAGACACCTAAGTATGGAGGAACTCTAAATTTCTTGGCTTTTGACCCAATGGGATTTGACCCCTATTACACTTTTATGGTTCAGTGTTCAACCCTTTACATTTGCAACGAAGAGTTGCTGATGGGAGACTGGAAGCAGACACCTCAGGGCAACGGAAAAGCTGGCACTGGTGGTTTTCTCGGTTATGCCAGTAGGTTGACAGGCCAGTTGTGCGAAAGCTGGAGTATGCCTGATGATGAGACTCTGCTGTTCAATATTCGAAAAGGAGTCCACTGGTGGGACAAGCCGCCGGTAAATGGTAGAGAGTATACCGCTGAGGATGCTGCCTGGGCTATCAACCATCTCTGGGAAACTGAATTTGGGGCACATCAAATGATTGTTGCTCCAGGAGAACGTATTTTAGGCGCAAAAGCGCTGGATAAATATACTCTCGAGGTTAAAGTACCTCCAGAGGCCCAGGGGTTACAGGTTATCTATACCGGTGCCTGGTTATACCACTATCCCAAAGAGGTGGTTGACACCTACGGGGATATGAAGGACTGGAAAAATGTTTGTGGAACGGGACCATATATTCTAACTGACTATATAACGAGCAGTTCGTTAACTTTTCAGAAGAATCCTGATTACTGGCAGTATGACCCGCTCAATCCCAAAAACAAGTTGCCATATCTTGATACACTTAAGGGGCTTGTCATAACTGATTCATCTACCCAAATCGCATCGTTTCGCACCGGCCAGCTTGATATCTCGCAGAGTATAGCTTTAAGCTATGAGCAGGGCGAACTATTATTGGAGCAGTGCCCCGATCTGAAATACAAAACAGTCTCTGCTTTTGCTAGCCATCTGTATTTCAGAGTTGACAAGCCGGAGTTGCCCTGGTCTGACCTGAGGGTCCGGCAGGCGATGACTCTGACGATAAACAAGCAGGAGCTAATAGATACTTACTATCATGGATATGCGGACCTGCAAGCTGCTATATACCCACCCGACAAAGCATGGGAGCCTTTCTATACTCCGCTTGAGGAGATGCCAGCGGAGCCAACAACGCCTGACTCGAGATGCAGTGTCCAGGAACTGTTTTCCTATACCCCGGAGACCTTGAACAAAGCGAAGCAGTTGCTGGAAGAGGCAGGCTATCCTGATGGCTTCAAGTGCGCAATAATCTGCGACAATCCTGGAGCCACGGATTTTCTCTCCATAATTAAACAATACTTTTCTCAGGTGAATGTCGAGCTGGAGATACAGCAACTTGAAGGAAGCATTGTTGCCGGTATGAGGCGGGCAAGGTCTTACGATGAAGGTATCTATACGGGGTCGCCCACGGCCGCTTTCCCCTATGATATGCATAATACCCGTATAGAGAGTTTCGACTGCTTCAGCTATTATGAGAATCCTGTTACCAGGGCAGCCTATGAGGAGGAACGGAAATATGTATGCAAGGATGACGTGAAATACGCCGCAACACTAAAAGCAGTCGTGCCCTTTATTCTCGAGCAATGCGTGGCAATATGGTGTCCGGTTCCGCGAACCTTCACTATGTGGTGGCCCTGGGTGCAGAACTACTCAGGTGAATGGGGTCTGGGTTGTGATGACGAGCAACTGCATCTTGACTATATGTGGGTAGACCAAGCATTAAAGAAGTCTATGGGCTACTAAGGCTGATACTCAGTCAAGAAAGTCGAACTTAAAAAAAGGGGAAGGAGGATTAAGATTCTCGATCCCCTTTTTTATTGCTCTACACTTATAGAGTTAGCATTGATGGCACCTCAATCATACACCTGCTTATAGAAAGCTAATTCGGACCAAAGAGAAAGGCCGGATATGCTCTTGGTGGACATCCTGCCTTTTTGTTTCCAGACTAGCGTTTCTGCGAAGCCTTCCCGATTCTAAACATCTTTGTACCACATATGGGGCAAACGCCCTGAGTTGCAGGCTTGCCATTCTTCATCGTGATAGCTGAAGTGTCCGCGGTGTGATTTAGGTCCAATGTCAATTGTCTTCAAATATCCGTAATGAATCTTCAGCTGCTTTCCGAACCTTAATGTCTCTATCAAATAAAGCCTGGATTAGGGCTTCCTTGATCTTGTGGCCTATCTTTTTACCCAGGATGGTAACCACTGCTTCTCGCACCAATTCAGATATATCTCTCAATAAAACAAGCAGAAATTCAGTACCCCTTTCTTCTGTCTGTCCTGCGAAGTGGCGTAGTCGGCTTATCTGGGGTGATAAGAAATACGTTTTCCCAGCCCCGCTGGATAAGTTCGCCGGACAGGTAAATTTGATCTATTTTGATCTGCCATTGACATCTCGTACATAGCTAGATGGTGGATTCAGATTCACTGATCAGCTTGACTTCCCAACCGTTTCACCTTTAGACTGTAGCCTGTGGGAAGGAGACAATCGAAGAAACTGACCAAATAGTTGGTCTTGAACGGTAGAAGCGGTTTCAGAGTGA
>CAYOHA010000218.1:0-4898 GCA_964403625.1 uncultured Dehalococcoidales bacterium
TACGAGCGCGTGACATCGGGAACGAGGCCGAATTCAGCCTGCCAGATACTGCCGACACCAGCGGTTATTAGTAATAATATGACTTGTCCAATTCCCACGGTTGTCATGAGTTTTAGGAAAAATTTACCGTAGATGTTGAAAGTATTACCGGTGATACTTCCGAGACCACTATGAGCAAATCTAACTCTTTCCAAATAGTTTTCAGGTAGCCCAGGAGGAACCAGACCATGTCTTACTTTATAGTGCTGAGAAAGAAGTTATAATTTCCAAAAGACAATCCGCACTCAGAACATAATAACGGAGTATCTGCTTGTTTAACTCCAATCCCATGAAAATTTTTAAGATACCACTTTAAGGTATATTCTCCAGGAAATGATTTTCCACATTCTGGACATTTTACTTCTTACGATTCTACTAGAATATCCTACGATCGCTAATGATCCTTACTATTATGAACCAGAGTTCTTAATAATAGCAGGTAGTCTCTCAAGATAGGCGGATTATACACCCAGACAAGTTGTACACAAGTGATTGCTTTATATTAGTCCTTTCTCCAAACTGACAGGTGAGTCACTCCAGTCGTTTGAGTTAAAGGAGTATCCTTTCATTGTTAAATTATTAGCAGTCTATACATTCATCTAGCACCTTAACAATTGAATCAGGCAATTGGTTTATCCCATGTACTTTAGGGTAATACTGACCAAAATTCTTTCCAGACAGTAATCCAAAAATCCAAATTTTCTTGTGTTCCCGAATAGCCCCCACTATTCATCCAGGTATTAAAACTATCTATGACTTTAGTATTTTCAGTCTTGTTTACCATATTTGTGAACTCAATTAACTCAGCCAAAGATATCTCGAAATATGGGACAAAGTAGTAGTTATCAAGAAGCTGACCATAAAGTCTAGCCTTCTCAGCATTTTGTTTCAATGCATTGTAGTTACCCTGAGCACTACTCACCTGACTTTGTAGGCTTCCGACTCTGCTTTCTAGGCTCTCTATTTGGGACTGTGCCTCAGCGACATCACTCTCAAGAATATTTATCCTAACCTTTGCCTCAGAGAGGTTGCTATGCAAAGATGTTACCTGGGCGTTGGCGGCATCAAGGTTATTTTTTAGTAATGTTATTTCAGCCTGCGCTGCATCCCGCTCGGATAACACAGTATCGTATTCTTCCTGGGGTATGCCACAGGCAGGTAATACTAAGGCTAGTATTACCAAACCAATTCCGATTAAAAGTACTTTTTTCATTAATTAGTCCCCCTTTTTTTATTTTGGTTGAAGGCACCAGAAACCACCACATTATTCAGTCACTCTAATACCCTTCTTCTATTCATATTCACCCCCTTATTTTATAGCTATTTCGGCAAGCCAGTTTATTATATTTCCGATAAAACCAGGCATTTCGGCGGCTGCGAACTGTCCTTCAAAGACGATGGTACCTTTACCATAGGTGATTACGCCAAGGGCTGGTGGTCCCCAGGTTTCCTGGCTATCCTTAAGCTTGTTACCATCGATATCTAGAAATGCACTTTCTGCCAGCCAACCTAAAATCTGAGCTTCAGGAGGATAACTGATAAGTCCACTACCCCCTAAATTAAGCGCTGGAGTCTTACCTCCACTGAACATAGGATGATCTCCAAGCCGCGGCCGCCCCCATGTCCCGGCTGTGATCCCTGCAAAAACTAATCCAAACGATTCCGATAGTGGATCTCGCTCAGTTGATCGCAAGCCAGGGGTCATTAATAATAGTTTCCCGCCATTTCTGACATATTCTTGATAGGCTGTGATTTCGTCGGGAGTGTACGACTGAATACGTAAAAACACGCCGTCCCGGATTACAAAATCATATTTCTGCAGTAGATCAAGAGATACCCGGTAACCTCTGGGTAGCTCAGTGACTTCATATCCTAATGATCTTAGATAATCTGCAAGTCTCTTTCCCTGATGGTCCTTATCAGAATCAAAAGGTGGAGTCTGGGGGAACCACCAAGTACCACCGTCTTTTGAGGCATCTACCAACACCGTTCGTTGTAAAACTGTCAGTGTTGAAGAAAGCTCACCAGCGGTAACGATTTCATAGGCTGGATGGGAATTGACTGAACCTGTTATTTCCTTAAGGCTACTCACTGTGACTTTGAACGAACCGGGTGTAATAGGAATATAATCAAATTGTACGGATTGATACTGATTCGGAGAAACTATTACATCTTTCATCTCGACCAGAGTCGTATCAATTAATAGTCCAATTTTATATAAGCCTTCAACCTCACCAATATTACGAATATTTAAGCTAATCACCGCAGGCTGATGAGCTAACAACTCAATAGGAGATATTTTCAGATCTGTCAATTGAAATTCAGCGGGCGTCAGTACCTTGATGTTCTGGGAGAGTTCCCCGATGGACACTGAATACGAACCCATTTTTACAGGAATAAAGGAGAAGCTAACAGTTACCGTTACGCCTGCCGGTACAATAGTTTCCTTTGTTTGTGTTGTTACACCATCTACCAGCATAGAACTCTTATAAATTCCATCAACATCACCATTGTTACGAACACTAACAGTTACATTGACTTCTTTCCCCAAAATAATTTCAGCTGGTTTTATGTCCAGAGAACTCAATTGAAATACCGGTGGTTTGACTACAATAAGTAATCCTTTTAAACCACCCACTCCCACCTCGTAACTACCGATTTCTTGTCTTGTTACCTTAAAATTTACTATTTCAGTACTGCCTGCCGGTATCTCAATATCTTTGGTTTCAGCTGTTTCTCCATCAATAGTTAACACCGCAGTATAAATACCATCGATTTTTCCATTATTTGAGATACTAATACTAACAATGGCTGAATCACCTGCAGTCACCCTTTCCGGTGTAATATTTAATGAGTTTAAAGTAAATTCAGCTTTCGCGCACCCAATAGCATTCAATCCTAAAAACGCCATCAATAAGATCACCAAAGAAAACCGCTTAATATTCACTCGATGCATCATTTTCTCCTCCTTCCTAGTTACTTCGATTCTACTTTTAAAGGTTTACTGTATCTTCAATTGAGTCCAACCTTTGGCGGCTCGATATTACAGGATTCGATGTTAAAGATTTACTAGTCCAACCAGCCACTCCATCTTCCATCAACCTTTACACGCACTCTCCTTTCTATTTTCCACGTTTTGCGGTGAGCTTCAATAATATGTAGAGATTCCTCGATTTTCGAGTGATAATACTAACTTACACTATCACATGATATTTATGCTTGACATTTTCCTTACAATCTACTGACTTCGCTTTACTCTCTAAGCAATCGTCGACCCATTGATAAATGAAATCCCTGTTCCTCATCTTCTCTACCCTGTTCTTGTCTACCATATGTCATTCTCTTTTTGGGGGTTTGTTTTAATAGTATTGCAGTCTGGGAACCAGGTTCTTCGTCCTCATACTGTATTCACTCTTCTAAACTAACATGTAGCCGAACCCCCTTCGGCTAATAAGACGTTTTGGTTGCGAAGGATCCACTTCAATGTTTAGTCTAAGCCGATGCACAAGCTGGTCGATAGCAGCATCGGATACTCCACTAGTATCAAATACTTCCGGCCACACTTCCGAAATCAGTTCCTCTCTTGTGCACACCTTGCCGGCTCTCTTTTGCAGGCAAATTATAAGTTTATATTCCTTTTTAGGTAACTTTACCTCCTTGTCATCTATCCATACTTCACCAAATCTCTCATCAATTCTGAGCCAGCTCTGCGATGTCTGGGAAGCAGACTCACGAGCATATATGACCGTCGTCCAGACCTGACTAAGTAGAGACAGGTAGAGTGACGACACAACGCTCACTGCCAGAGGGAGCAGAGTTGCCGGCTGTTGCTGTACCTCCGCTGCTGTCTTACGCTGGATTGCCGTTTCATTTATATAATCTGTGTCTAATTTCAGATTATGTTTTCCGTTTTTATCACTCATATTTGACCTCCTGTAGTCCGGCTTTCTAAGTCCTTTCTTATTGTTGGGAGATATATCACAAGGCAGTTTTGGTCAGGATAGTCATCACAATGAACGAGGTAGCCACAAGGTTCAGGTTGTCGTCCCAGAATCTGATGAACCTTGGTCTGTAACGTTCGGCTGCTGTTGCGACCCCAGCCCCTACCGCGCTTATCCAGAATGGTTGATACAGGACTGCTATTCCCAGGCAGACTACTAGCATTACAACCGATGGCCAGATGCTCGCCACGTTGTTACGCCAAATGGTAGCTCTGGTTAAGCTAGCGACATTGTCTCCCCAGGCCATGAAAGCTATAGGCAGGAAGGCCAGCCATTTGTCGCCAAATAAGCCCCATCCGATAGCGAGGCTAACCGTTCCACTCATGGCATAGGTAACTTCAGCCCAAGCTTGGCTTGGCATTTTCCCTTTAACTCCACGCAGTCCCCGGCGAAAGCCGACTCGAAGCACTATGATGAACAGAGTCAAAACACTTGATAGGATGACAGCTGTCCAGGGGTTCAGCCAAACGATGGCGACCAAAAGTGCCACCCCACCGAGGGCAGCGGCGATGCAGCGGGACAAAGAGTTGTCCACGCCTCGGTCATGCAGAAGATTGGAGACTATCAGCCCGGCAAACACCAGAGCCACCACTCCGCTTATAGCTAAAGCCTGATACAACATTTGCCTGCTCCTTTCAAACGGATAAGTATGCCTTATCCTCGATCCTGCCCTTTAGTCGTAGGAGGAGTAGTCTACCTCCCATGTTTGGGCTTTTCCGCACCGCGTGCAATTTCGGCCCCTTGTGTCCCCACTGGACCAAGTCTCACCCCATATATGCTTGGTCCTGTGTCTGGTTGAATTCCCGCACCGCAGGCAGGTTTTTACCTGTTCGCACGCGCCATTTTTGACGTACCGCC
>CAYOHA010000219.1:0-4895 GCA_964403625.1 uncultured Dehalococcoidales bacterium
GCCATTCTGGATTCGAACCAGAGACCCCAGTCTTATCAGGACTGTGCTCTAACCAACTGAGCTAATGGCCCGTATAAATCAGCTTTTATTCTAAAAGAAAATCAGGCAGAAATCAAGCTACACTTATTCTACACTTATTCTAAGCTTTCTACGAAGCGCGGGAATTATTTAACTCTTGAACCTAATCACCCCCACCCTGAGATGCTCCCGCCTGCCATAGTCCCGGAGGGACGGCGGACAGGTCGCTACGCTCCAGCATGACAGCTTCGCGATTGGCTTTGTTCTAAGCTATCCTCTGTTAATTTTAGTCATACTTTAAGTATCATATAGTGACCTGACGCATAAGCTGCGAAATATTACCAATGTTCTCCAGATTCACTAAAGCTTCAACCGCTCTATTAATTTTATCTTTGGTTAGGATCCTGACAGCATTATGCCGGAACTTTTCTATTAGTTCATCTTCAGTCGCTGCAGCCTCTGTACCGGTTGTGCCTTTCCGGTGCTCTCTTTCAACGGTAAATGTCTGTCCTCTGGCTATAACCTGAACTTTGGCAAGCGCAGATAACGGGTCTTTCTCCATCACACTCATATACTTTGCCATATAATCAGGGTCTGTCTGCGAGATGACCTTATCCATAAACTCGAGTATTTGCGGATTTTGCCTTGTATCCGGGTCAAGCCATTCGACACCTCTCTTAATCCTATGAGCAGCGACGGCAATGTTATAGGGCATATTAAACTGTGCCGCAGAGATTCCGCCTATTTCTCTCTTTAACGGTGAGGGCGCTCCCTGTCTCGGCGGACCCATCATCGCCCCACGGCCAAAAACCTTAACAGTCTCTATTTCCTCGGGCATAAGATTGTTTGGCTCAATAATATCGTAGAAGCAATCAAGCGTTGAGTGAAACACGCCACAACAGGGGTATGGCTTGTAATGTAATCGATAAGTAAAGCACCAAGTCTTACCCAGGTCTTTTGTTATTTCCTCAGGATACCAGTTCGGGTAGCCTACAAAGAAACAGAATCCACGTTCCGGGTTATCAAGTACCGTGATATCACCGGTATAGCCCATCTCAGATAGCAATGCTGCGGTAACCGCACCGGTACTCTGCCATCCGGGCACTCCGTATTTCGCCATATATCCAAATCCATTGGCTCCCCATCTTCCGTACGAAAGGACCATACAGAGGTGACTGGCAATGCCGATAGCATGCAGCGTCCTTTCTTCACCTAATTTCAATAACCGTCCAGCCCCGGCGGCAGCCCCAAGATTGGAATAGGCATTTCCGGTAAGCCCTGGCTTACTACCTTTCTGTCTTTGGATATCTTTAGTAGTAATATTATGCCTGCCTACAGCCCGGGCAAGCCTTGCCGAAATTTCAAGACCTGTCGCTGTAGCCAGAATCAGGTCCTTTCCTGACGCATCAACAGTCTCAGCTATCGCCAGGACTGTCGGCAGCACATAGACTCCATCATGCCCGCCGGCAATGATATCATGATAGTCCAATGTTATCATCAGTTCGCCATTAGCGAGTGCTGCATTGGAGCAGGAAATCTTATCACCCAGACCGATTATTGACGACTCCGGCGGACCTCCATACCTCCTACCCAGAGCTGCCATCATTTTCCCCTTGTCGGTTGATAATGCCCCCAGGGCACAACCTATGTGATCCATAATAACTAGTTTCGCTTCCTTCACGATTGAAGCTGGTAAGTCCTCAAAGCTGGTATTAACAGCGAACCTAGCAAGTTCCCGGGTTATCGTACTCATCGGTTTCCTCCTTATTCTGATTTTATTCATGGATAGTGAATGACCACATTCTAGGAAAGATGACGAATACGCCAGCTTCCTATGTGGTCATTCACTTATTAGTTGTTTCTTATTCTTACTCAATAGCCATAGGGCTCATTCCCTTGGTTATGAGTTTTGGAATGATTTTTTCATTTAGTTCCAGTCCCAGGCCAGGACCATCCGGCGCATAGAAGTAACCGTCCTTATATACCGGCGGATTCTTCGAAAGGTCGGTTGTTATCGGCGGATTAGTCGTGTCCCACTGGCCATGAAGCAGTGGAGGGCCAAGATTAGCATGGGCAAACTTGGTCATCCACGGGTCAGCAGCGAGGAAATGTGCCTGGGCGGCGGCTTCGTACCCGGAACCTACCATAGAACCACAGGATATCGCCAGATTGGCTGCTTCAGCAATGGCAGCCCATTGTCTCGACTTAATGATCCCACCTGTCCAGACTACCTTAATACATACACCATCGGTAGCATCCTTCTTAATGCATTCCAGCAGACCGGATATCTCTATGGCTGATTCATGAGCCCATACCGGAGTACGTAGTTTTTTCCGTAGCCGTGCCAGCCCGTCGACATCCCATGTCGGTATAGGCTGCTCCACTTTATACAGGTTAAATTCCTCTAATCTTAGACAAAGATCAAGCGCTGTCGTGTAGTCCAGACCACCATTGGCATCAACTCCCAGGTAAACTTCATCTCCCACTGCTTTTCTAATTGCTCTCAGGTTCGCCACATCGTCGAAAACTGTGGCAGTCCCCCACCCCGGTCCCACCTTGCATACTATATTACGAATACCGGCTGCTACCACTTCTTCCGCCTGGGCTGCCCTTTCTTCAGGTGTCCCGTGTGAAATCATCATACCGATGGCTAGTTTTTCACAAGCTTTACCTCCGAGAAGTTGATAGACCGGCATATTCAGTGCTTTACCGACAATATCGTGTAAAGCAAAGTCTACCGTCCCTATTGCGGTGGCATTACGACTGAATGACCTGGAAAGCCTGTTCATTATCAATCCTATATCCATGGGATCAGCACCGATAAGGAACGGCTTCCAGGACTTAATGGCAAGCATCACGGCATCCTGTCCGCAGGTACCGCCATCAGCAGCGCCAATAATACCCTCATCGGTATATATTTTCACCAAGACAACATTAGAGCCCATCCCTCCTTCTTTCCTGGGTATTGAACACGGTATTGCTTCTACTTTCGTAATTTTCATCGATACAACCACTCCTTTTTATTAGTAGTTATTATTATGGTCTACGCGGTGGAGCGCCGGGAGGACCGCCGGGTCCTCCTCCGGGAAAACCTCCAGGTGGACCACCAGGACCTCCAGGAGGCATAGGAGGGGGAGGAGGCATTGCTTTTTGTCGCTTTTCCAGAAGTTTTTCAATTTTGGCGATATCTTCAGGAGATAATTCAATATCGGCGGCTTTGACACTGTCTTCAATTTCAGATGTTACCCTGGCACCATTAAGAGCTGAGGTTACCTCGGGACGTCTCAGTACCCAGGCAATGGCCAGCTGGGCGACACTCCCACCATACTTTCTGGCGATAGGAGTCAGTTCCTCAACCAGCTTAACATTGAGGCTGAAAACCGGCTCTTTAAAGTTAGGGTTATTCCCCCGGAAGTCTCCCTCAGCAAGTGGAAGGGTTTTAAAGTTATCAGTAAGTACTCCCTGCTGGAGAGGACTATATACGACAACTCCCATATTGTGATTGCGACAGTAATCAAGAATTTTATCTTCAATACTACGCTGGATCATACTATATGGCGGTTCCATAAGGGCAATAGGATGAATAAGCCAGATTTTCTCCATCTGCTCAATGGTATAATTTGAGACTCCTATATAGCGGACTTTACCCTCTTTAATCAAGTCAGCACAGGTCTGCCATCCTGCTTCCATATACTCTATAGGTCTTGGCCAATGAGCCAGCAGGACGTCAATAACATCTATTCCCATTCTTTTCAAACTGGCTTCGACCTGAGCCCGCACACTCTTCGGCTTCATATCGTCCTCCAGCGTTGAACCGCATTTGGTAACAATAATCGGCTTTTTTTTCGGTGGCAGTTCTTTAAGAGCCATACCCACGACCTCTTCAGAATGACCACGCCCATAGGCTCCAGCCGTATCCAGCCAGTTAATTCCCTGGTCAATAGCGCGTATAACGGTGTCTATCGACGCTCTATCATCCTGTGGTCCCCAGTGCATTCCAGCTGAAATCCCTCCCATTGGCCAGGTCCCGAGTCCAACTGTTGACAGGTACAGGTTAGTAGCACCAAGTTTTCGCTTTTTCATAATATCCTCCCTTTATTCTGATAACCACAATAATAATTCTATAAAATCGTTAAGACTTTTTAGGTGCCGCAAGCTTTATACCAAGTCTTGTACGGGCTTCATCGACAGTAGCTATTTCTCTTCCAAGGTCCCTTGCTATGTTGGCAACCATTTTCACGGTATCTGAAGCTTTCCGGGATATATCGTCACGGTGCGGGTACAGCCAGAATTGGTCTTCTATACCAACTCTAATCAATTCAATACCATAAAGGATACCGACAACAGCCACCGGCAGCCAGTTGCGTCCTGCCGGGTGCAGGGCGAGAAACGTATCTTCAGGTAATGACTGCCGGAACATTGATATATTATTAATGGTCTGAATATATGACCATGGGTCAGCAAAATTCTGATCGTCATTATGCTTGCCCATCTGAATAGCTACCCAGAATGGTCGCCATTTTGCCAGACCATTGTCGAAGAGGACACGCCGGAATTTTGGGAATGAAAACGACTGCATGGAGAACATTGGCTTGATACCGTTCTTCTCCATAAATTCTGTGCCTATCTTCGCTGCTGTGGTGGACATAACACATTTATCAGTAAAAGCACCTTCAGTCATTATCAGCGATGCCTGAACATCTCTATTACCCACCCCTTTCGCCTTATCCATCTCGATAACCTCATTCGTAAGGGTGATATAATCAACATCACGGCTCTTGGAAAGGTCAAATGTCCAGCTATGATGGGCGGTAATAAAGTCCACTTCTTTGAATGCAATGTCCATAATTGATGTAAGAAGCTCTACGTGACGCTTC
>CAYOHA010000220.1:0-4884 GCA_964403625.1 uncultured Dehalococcoidales bacterium
GCGTAGCGACCTGCCCGCCGTCCCTCCTGAACTTTGGTAGGCGGGAGCATCTCAGAGTGGGGGGATTAGATTCAAGAGCTAAATAATTTTGGTGTTTTGTAGGAAACTCACAAGTTGAAGAATATCCTGCTCATAAGCTATAATCAGCTTAGAGATTAACATTCTTTATCGGGAGTTTCCCCTTGCTTAGAACCCATAGTTGTGGTGAGTTGAACAAGAAACATGTTGGTTCCACGGTAACCTTGGCTGGTTGGGTTGACCGCCGTCGTGACCATGGAGGCTTGACCTTCATTGACCTGCGTGACCGGGAAGGAATAGTCCAGGTGGTATTCAATCCGGAAAAGTCCAGGGCTTGTCATGAAAAGGCTAGTGAGATGCGTAACGAATACGTGGTTTGCATTACCGGTGAGGTTACTTTACGACCTGAGGGGACCGTGAATCCCAGAATGCCTACCGGTGAGATCGAGGTAATTGCGCAGAATACGGCGATACTCAACGCTTCTAAGACGCCACCATTTTATATTAATGAAGAAATTGATGTGGATGAAAACCTGCGTCTGAAGTATCGTTATCTTGACTTGCGGCGCGAGCGGATGCGGAAGAACCTGATACTACGTCATCGGGTAGTGAAATTTATTCGTGATTTTCTGGATGCCAGGGGTTTTATTGAAGTAGAAACACCAATACTGATCAAGAGTACTCCTGAAGGAGCTCGTGATTATTTAGTGCCCAGCCGCCTGTATCCGGGCAATTTTTATGCATTACCCCAATCTCCCCAACAATTAAAACAATTGTTGATGATTGCTGGCATCGAGAAGTATTTCCAGATTGCCAAGTGCTTCCGTGATGAAGACCAGCGTGCCGACCGCCAACCAGAACATACGCAGCTTGATATTGAGATGAGCTTTGTTGATGTTGATGATATTCTCGGGCTCGTCGAAGAGCTTGTTACAGCGCTTGTTGAGAAAGTGACGCCGGAGAAACGGGTGCTTAAACCCTTCCCGCGTATCAGCTACCGGGAGGCTATCGAAAGGTACGGCTCCGATAAACCTGACCTGCGGTTTGGGATGGAGATACAGGATTTCACGGATATTGCCGCTAAAACAGAGTTTTCAGTATTCAGGAAGGTAGTCGCCGAAGGCGGTAAGATCAAAGGTATCTGCGCCCCAGACTGCGCCGGCTATACCCGTAATCAGCTTGAAGAGCTCAACCAATTTGTGCAAGGCTATGGTGCTGGAGGGTTGCTTACCTTTGCCATCGATAACAAAATAGGTACACTGGAAAATCTGACAGCCGATATGGTCAAGTCTGTAGCCACCAAATATATGACATTGGAGCAAATCCGAGACATGGCAGCGCGTGTGGCAGCCAGACCGGGAGACCTGTTGTTGGTAGTAGCTGGCAAACCAAAGATAGTAAATAAAGCTCTGGGTGAGTTAAGGCGGGAGATAGGGCAAAAGCTGAAGCTGACCGACCCTAATCTGCTGGCGTTCGCTTTCATTGTTGATTTCCCGTTATTTGCCTGGAATGACGATACGAAGCGGTGGGAATCCGAGCACCATCCTTTTGTGATGCCGTGGTCTGAAGATATTACCATACTGGAAAAATCCCCAGAGAAAATAAGAGCCAAATGTTACGACCTGGTCTGCAACGGATTTGAAATGGCTAGCGGTAGCATCCGTATCCACGATCCGGAGTTACAGCGGCGGATTTTTCAATTCCTCGGCTATAACGACCAGGAAATAAATGAGAAGTTCGGAGGCTTTTTAACAGCCTTTGAATATGGTGCCCCGCCTCATGGCGGGATTGCACCCGGTATTGACCGCCTGGTGATGTTACTGGCTGGCGAACAGAACATTCGGGAAGTAATGGCTTTCCCTAAGAACCAGGGGGCTATCGATATGATGTTAGACGCACCGTCACCGGTGCGTGATGAACAGTTGGCTGACCTACATATACGGTTGCTGGAGGAATAGTGAAAGTAACAGTTGAGAAAATAGAGAATAGTCAGGAATTTTTAACTATTGAAATGGAACCTGCCGAGGTAGAGGAATCTCTGGATAGCTCCTACCGTCGTCTGGTCAAGAAAGCTAGAGTTCCGGGTTTTCGTCAGGGAAAGGCACCGCGCTATATTCTGGAACGCTATTTAGGTAAACAAGGCTTGCTTGAGGAGGCACTCAATGACCTGGTCCCTAAAGCATATGAAAAAGCGATTAAAGAGCAGAACATTGAAGCCTATACTCAAGCGCAGATTGAGATAACTCAAACCGAGCCTGTAATTTTTAAAGCTGTAGTACCCTTAAAACCTACCGTTAAGCTCGGTGATTACCATAATATTCAGGACGGACCGGCAGTCGTGGAAGTAACTGAGAATCAGGTTAATGATGTCTTAGAACAACTACGTCATCAGCACGCAACGTGGGAACCTGTAGAACGACCGGTTGAGTTCAGTGACCTGGTAGTCCTGGATATTGAAAGCGATGTCGAGGATAAACCTTTTATTAATCAGAAAGGAGTTCAATATCAGGTTCTTTCTGACCGGACTGCTCCCGTGGCAGGTTTCGCCGAGCAGTTAACCGGAATGAAGAGTAATGAGGAGAAGGAATTCAGGTTACAGTTAACCTCAGATTACTCGAGAAAAGAGCTAGCTGGTAAAGAAGCTGTCTTCAAGGTGAAGATCACTGAAGTAAAAAAAGAAATATTACCTGAGCTTAATGATGAATTTGCCAGGGAAATTGACACCAGTTTAGAAACCTTGGACGCTCTTCGCCAGCGTGCGACCTCTGATCTGAAGAAAAGAGTCGAGGAGCAAGCTAAGGCTGATTTTGAAGAACGTGTCATTGATGCTTTGGTTAATCTCTCCGGAGCGGAGTTCCCCCCGGTTTTAGTGGAGTCCGAAATTCATCGTCTGATTAACCAGACCTTTCAAGGAAGTAGCCAGACACTGGATGACTATCTGAAAAATATTAATAAAACAGAGGAAGAGTTACACGAAGAGTTGAGACCAATAGCCACCCGAAGAATTACCCGGTCGTTGGTACTGGGTAAAGTTGCCGAGGAGGAGAAGATTGAAGTTAATGACTCTGAGATAGATACTGAAATAGAAAATATGATAGCAGGTAATCCCGAAAAAAAGGACGAACTGAAGAAGGCTTTAAACACTCCACAGGTTCGTGAATCAATTGGACAAACCCTGCTTACCAGAAAAACTATACAACGGTTGACAGATATTGCTATTAACTCAAAGAAAAATACGAAAACTAAAACAAAGAGAAGAAAGAAGGAGGAGAGTAAATGAATACCTATCCGATGAATATTATACCTGGCGTGATTGAGAGTGGGCCAAGAGGTGAAAGATACTGGGATATATACTCTCTATTGTTGAAAGAGCGTATAATTATGTTATTCACGCCGATTTCTGATCCCATAGCTAATACTATCATCGCTCAGCTTCTGTACCTGGAACGAGAAGACCCGGACAAAGACATCAGTATGTATATTCAGAGTCCCGGAGGGGTTATCAGTTCCGGTCTGGCTATATACGATACCATGCAGTTTATTCGTCCTGCCGTATCAACTATTTGCGTCGGGATGACCGCCAGTATGGCCACAGTGCTGCTCTGTGCCGGTGCCAAAGGCAAACGTTATGCTCTCCCTAATTCGACGATCCATATGCACCAGGCATCCGGAGGTGCTCAAGGGCAGGCAGCTGATATACAAATCGCTGCGCGCGAGATTGCTCGACAGCAGGATATAATTAAAAATATTATCGTTAAGCACACCGGACAGCCGCTGGAAAAGGTGACCCATGATACCGACCGCGATTTTTACCTCAATCCTCAGCAGGCAGTAGAGTATGGAATTATCGATGAAGTCCTGAGCAAACCACCAAAAGAAGAGCCTAAAAAATAATAAGCCAGTAGCGATGTCATGCTGGAGCGTAGCGAAGCATCTCAGAGTGGGGGGGGGTAGATTCGAAAGCTTATAATTTACGCGTTTCGCAGGAAGCTCAATAAGTAATAATTTGGCTCTTAGCATAGCATATGTGGTGTTCGATAAATGGCGATAAAGACGATAGCTACTAATCGGAAGGCTTACCATAATTATCATATACAGGATAGTATGGAAGCCGGAATTGTGCTTATGGGCACGGAGATAAAGTCGATAAGGGCCGGAAGAGTTAATCTGGCTGATGCCTATGTCAAGCCTGAAGATGGTGAGTTGTGGCTCTTAAATGCTCATATCGCTCGTTATGACGCCGCCAGCTATCTCAGCCATGAACCAACAAGACCCCGGAAACTCCTGTTACACCAAAAGGAGATTGTCAGTCTTACCAGCAAGATGGTAGAAAAGGGGTTGACCTTAGTCCCCACAAAGATATATCTTAAAGATAGCCGGGCTAAGGTTGAAGTGGCGCTGGCAAAGGGTAAAAAAATATATGACAAGCGCGAATCCATAACCCGCCGTGAGGTGGAGAGAGAGATGGGTCGGGCTAAAAAACGGCGTAGACGTGAAGGTGTTTCCAAGTAACACCTGCTATAATCAATGGGGGCGTATGGGTTCGACAGGGGAGGTATGCTACAGGATTGCAAGCTGAGGTGCCGCTAACCTCAAAAAACAAGTGGCAAAAAATAACTGGCGAAGAACCAGAATTAGTTGCTGCCTAATTAAATAGGTAGCACATCCAACCTGACCTCACCTCAACGGGTCGGGATTGGGTGCCGTTCAGTTGAGGTGCCACTGCCCGGATGTCGATAAGGGTGGTGAAAGAATAATCGACTGGCCTGGCTAGACTCGGTCAGCAGAGGTTAGTCGGGTAAGATAAAAGAGCTGACTAAGCTTGTAGTATATTCTGGGTAGCTTCTCTTGGACGGGGAGTTCGAC
>CAYOHA010000221.1:0-4882 GCA_964403625.1 uncultured Dehalococcoidales bacterium
AGTGGGAAGAACTGATTCCGATGAAACGCCTAGCTGATCCTAAAGAACTCATCGGAGTTGTAATTTACCTCGCCTCAGATGCATCCAGTTATACTACCGGAGCCGATATAATAGTAGACGGAGGCTACACAGCTCGTTAAAAATTTCTTTTTGCGATAGATTAGGGTTGTATGGCATAATTCCTCTATATAAACAAATTTTACAGGAGGTTAGTTATAATATGGAAGAAAAGATTTTCTACTTTGAAGAGTTGAAAAAGGAGAATACAGAACAGACATTTAAAGTCTCTCTCCAGCGGGGGAAGGAACTTGGTATTAAGAAGTTCGTAGTTGCTTCAACCAGTGGCTGGACCGGTGTTCAGGCAATGAAAGCTTTTACAGGGATGAATTTAATCGTAGTCAGTCATTGCTATGGTTCCCGGCAACCCAATACCTGGCTATTTAAAGATGAGAATCTTAAATTACTTAAAGATGGGGGCATCCCTATTGTAACCGCCGCTCATGCCTTTGGCGGTATTACCCGTGCTATGAACCAGATGAATATACCTGAGGCACCTTCTACCTACGTAATTGGCGATATCGTAGCTAATACTTTACGTATGTTCGGACAGGGTATGAAGGTTGCCTGTGAAATAGCCTGCATGGCAGCTGATGCTGGCCTCGTACGTTGTGATGAGGATGTCATATCAATGGGTGGCTCGGGGCGTGTTGGTGGTGCTGATGTCGCTGTTGTGCTGACTCCCGCTAATTCACACCGCCTATTTGAGACAAAAATCAAAGAGGTGCTGTGCAAACCACGAAATTTTTAGTGATTATGAAGAAGAAATCTGGATGAGATAAGAGGGGTATGATTAATGAACCTAGGCGGTGAGGCCATTATCATTTTTTCCTTGTAGAATAATAGGTAGCCTTGTCTCAAGGCTAGTATAAGTATATAATTTTAATAATTTATAAGGCTTCTATTCAAGAGAATATTTTTCACCATTTATAGCATTATCAAATTGAATGGAGGATCATTATGGCTATTGAAGTTCGATATTCAGTAGTTAGTCCTGAGGCCGAAAGACAGAAGTTGGCTCCAGGCAGTTTTCCGCCAGGTATGGGCGGACCGCCACCTGGTGTTAGTAGACCTCCGCAGGGTAGTGGTGGACCACCTCCAGGCGTGGGTCAACTTCCACCGGATATGAGTAAGCCTACACCATCTTCAATCACTTTTGCTAAGCGGTTGGATACATTAGAGAATAAAACACTATATCTGGTGGATATCGGATTTGGTGGTGGTTATAATTTCATGCTGCAATTGCAGAAGTGGTTTACCGAGCACATGCCGTCTGTCACCACTATAGTAAGGAGGAAACCGGGGCGTGTATTTGCGGACGATAATAATGAACTATGGGATGAAATTAAAGAGAAAGGCCAAGCCGTTGTTCTCGGTGTAGCTGGCTGACCGGGCTGTATTTCAGCGGTCGCTGGAGGATCAACAAATCTTGAGCAGAACTATGGGATTCCAGTTGCTCCTATCTCAAGTTACACGATGGAAAGCGTTGCGAAGAGTAATCAGAGGGCTGCTACTTTACCTTTCATATATACGCCGCTTCCGGTGATTGGTATGGCTCCCGAAGTCCTCGATAAATATATCGCCGGCAACGATCCCGATACAGGAAATCCTGTCATCAGAGAAATAATTGACGCGTTGACAAAACCAGTAAGCGTAAAGAAGCCAGAGGCTGAGTCTGCACCTCTTGAAATCAAGAAGATAGTGACTCCCCAGGTGATCCTGGGACCGGATACTGAGGATAATCTACAGCGTCTCTTTTATGAAAGAGGTTGGACAGAGGGATTACCCATCATACTTCCTACCGAAGAACGAGTGCAAAAAATGCTAAAGGGCACGAGTGATTCTCCTGACGAGGTAGTTGGTGAAATATTTGATATGGATAATAGAGAAATAGTAAAGGCTACAGTGTCTAATATTGCGGTTATTGCAGTTATGGCAGGCGCTAGACCGGAATATTTTCCCATAATACTGGCTATCGCATCCACAAGACAATCAGCCCTTATGCCATCGACAACAGCCTTTGGTGCTATGGTTCTGGTAAATGGACCGATTCGCAATAAAATCAACATGAATTCCGGTATCGGAGCATTTAGTGCGGTAAATATGGCGAACTCGGTAATCGGTAGAGCCTGGACATTAATGAGTGTTTGCTGGGGATATGCTAAGCCTAAAAAGACTCTGTGGAGTGCTCAGGGTAATAATTATACTTACAATAATATGTGCGTTGCCGAGAATGAGGAAAGGAGTGTTTGGACACCTTTCCACGTTCAGAAAGGATTCAAGGCTGACGAGAGTGTGGTAAGCATCTTCAGGGGATGGAATCTTCTGAGCAGTCTGCACTGTGCTTCCCATAGGTCAGTAGGAGAAGAGATAGATTTACAATTAAGCGTGATTCCAGCACTTAATTCCACGGCTACTATAATTATGGACCCGTTAGTAGCAAGGAATCTAAAAGAGAATGAAGGGTTTAAGACCAAACAAGACTTTTCTCGTTGGATATCAGAGAATGCCAAAATACCTGCAGGCCGATACTGGAAAACTGATTATATAGATATGTTGATATCTTCTGAGGCTAACAGGGGAGTCGAGCCATATGCTTCATGGAAAAAAGTCTCGGATGATACGATGATTAACCACTACCATAATCCGGATAATATTAATATCGTTGTCGTAGGAGGAGAGACAAGTCCGTTATGGAAGACTACGGACTACGGTTATACCACCAGTGTATCTATTGATAGGTGGCGGGCGAATTAATCCGGTACATAACCTACCATATGCAAGCTTATTCCACATAGTTTAATGTTTGGTAGCGGAGAGTACGGGGCTTGGTTACCCAAAGTATATAGCATTAAAAGTATGGAGGTGTGATATGGATTATTCGATATCTCCAACAAAGCCAACTATGCCAGCTCTGTTTTCGTATCCAGAGAATTTCAACTCTATGACACCAGATGAGAAATATGAGACTTTCTGTAACATATCAATGACGACCAAAGGCAAGACCTTTATATCAAGTGAAGCTGCTGGGACCTTTCAACGGCGTGCCCAACGATGGATGGATATCATAGCTCTGAAAGAACCAGACAGGGTTCCAGCCTTACTGGTTGCTGAAGGGGCGGTAGCTGATTATTCCGGAATAACACAAGCAGATATATTCTACAGTCCCGAAAAACTGGCAAAAGCAAGCCTTAAATTCCAGGAGGACTTCCAGCCTGATTACAGCATGTCTATTCTGCCAATGTCAGGCAGAGTCCTTGATTTGATAGGGTATATACCAGCCCGTTGGCCGGGTAGTTCTCGTGCTAACGCGCTTCCGATAAATACGCACTTCCAATATGTTGAGCGTGAGTTTATGCCCGCAGAGGACTATGATAAATTGATTGCTAATCCAGATGGTTATATGCTGCGCACCTATATTCCAAAGGTGTTCGAGAATTTGAAGGGCTTTGAACTTCTGCCCAACCTCTTCAACCTTGTAGAAATAACTGGAGCCTCAATAGTATTGATGTCTATGGCTATGGGACCGCTGCGAGACTCGCTTGAAAGAATGTTAAAAGCGGCCGATATGGTTATGGAAGAGATGATGCCTGTAACCGCATCCGGCCTGCAAATCACCTGGCAGTTTGGGGCACCAAGTGTGATGGGAGGTATAACCTTTGTTCCTTTCGATATTATCGGCGATACTATGCGTGGTACCAGAGGAATCATGCTTGATATGTACCAAAATCCGGATAAACTTATCGCTGCCTGTGAGGCTATCACCCCTTTTTCTATCCAGATTGCTGTCCAATCATCGATGGCAAGTGGGAATCCCTATATCATCATCCCCTTGCACAAAGGCGCGGATAGCTTTATGTCCAATGAACAGTTTGAGAAATTTTACTGGCCTAGTTTTAAAGCGCAGCTATTGGGCATTATCGAAGCAGGCTTAATTCCTATTCCGTTTGTCGAAGGTAGCTATAACCAGCGTCTGGATATTATCGCCGAATCAGGCTTACCAGCAGGCAAAACGGCGTGGATGTTTGATAAAACCGATATGAAAGAGGCTAAAAAGAAATTTGGTAGCTGGGCTTGTATTGGTGGCAATGTACCGGCATCATTATTCGCTACCGGCATGCCACAGGAGACGGAAGACTATTGCAAAAAACTGATTGATATAGCAGCGCCTGGTGGGGGTTTCTTCCTCGCTCCGGGAGCGGTTGTCGATCATGCCAAGTTTGATAATGTGCACATTTTCATCAATAGTCCCAAAAAGTATGGACGGTATCGGTAAACGAAAGTTACTGCTAATCATAGAGATGGCATTTAACCCAATGCTTCCCCATTTCTGTCGTCTCTGGTACGACTCTCGAGCATATATCCATAGCCTGGGGACAGCGTGTGTGGAACCGGCATCCGGAAGGAGGATTCAACGGTGAAGGCATCTCTCCAGTAAGTATTATCGGTTTTACTCCTTGTTCTTCATCCTCTGGCAGTTTCAGGACTGATGCCGATATTAACGCCCTGGTATAAGGATGTAAAGGATTCCCAAACAACTCCTCTGCCTCTCCATACTCTACTATCTGACCTAAATACATTATCGCCACATTGTGGCTCATGTAGCGTACTGTTGCCAGGTTATGTGCTATAACCAGATAGCTTAGATTGTACTGGTTTTGAAGATCTTTCAGGAGATTCATAATTTGCGCCCGAATCGATACATCCAAGGCTGATACCGGCTCGTCCAACACTATCATGTCGGGATTAAGGGCAAGGGCACGTGCCACGGCAATACGCTGGCGTTGTCCGCCACTGAATTCATGGGGATAAAGATTAGCATGAC
>CAYOHA010000222.1:0-4879 GCA_964403625.1 uncultured Dehalococcoidales bacterium
GAGAGCATGCTAAGGGACAATTTTGAGCGTATCATCAATTATGCCACTCCTGAAGGCATGAAGAGGCAGGAAGAACTGATGGAGAAGCGCAGGGAAGAAATGATGAAGCGAATGGTCGATGATAATGGCCCCATGGCGGGTGCAGCTGAAGCCGGATGGGGGAAAGCCAGAGAAGACATCACCTGGGTCAAAGACCACAGAGGATTCAGTTAAAGGTGTTTGTAACTAATTTTTAGACCGGTTGTCGTTTCTATTGTTGAAAGTAATTTGAATAGATCAACTGAATTCTACTAGTTAACTGGAGGAGAATAATGAGTAACAGCAATTCTATATTGACAGTACTGGACCCGGTCGGCCAGCCCAGCGGGATATTCGGCCGGCGGCTTGACGCTGATTCACCCCCCTTTGCCATTCACGACCCCGTTTACCAGCCGAGAGATACGTCGGAAGGTTTAAGTTCTCTGAAAATGGCGGAACGACTCGATACCCTGGAGGGTAAGACCATATACCTGGTTAATACGGGATTCGCCGGCGGCAGGGAATTCATGGAAGAAGTCCAGGACTGGTTCACACGCAACCGCCCCGGAGTAAAGACAGTATTAAAAAACAAGACGACCAGCATGTTTACCGACGAACCGGCACTCTGGGCGGAGATAAAAGAAAACGGTGACGCCGTTGTGTTCGGCGTCGGTGGCTGAGACGGCTGTTCAGCGAGTATCGCTGAATTTTCCCGGACGATGGAGAACGATTACGGCGTACCCACAGCACCCATCGTCACCGCCCGCTTTGCTGATTATGTCCAGCGTGACTGCCGGAGTCACGGCATGGCCCTCCGCTGGACCTTCCCTCCCTACCCGGTTGGATGGGTATCTCGTGAAACCCTTAAAGGCTATATTGAGGGTAGTGACCCGGTTACCGGTGAGCCTATTATGGAAGAGATTATTAACGCACTCACACAGCCGCTAACGGAAGCAGAGAAAAATTTTAAACCAGTAAAGCGACCGGAACAGCCGCGCCTGGTGGAACCGGATATGGAAGCCAACCTGCACCGTCTATTCCTGGAAAATGGCTGGACTGACGGTCTTCCCATCGTACTGCCGACAGAGGAGCGCGTGGCAGAGATGCTTACCGGCACTGACCACAGCCCTGATGAATATGTTGGCATGATGTCAGTAACTACACATGAAGAAAGACTCCAGTATACGGTGGAGAAATGTGCAGTCATAGCAGTCATGGCTGGCGCCAGGCCGGAGCACTTCCCGGTTATCCTTGCCCTGGGAGCATCAGGGCGTCCGTCCATGCCCAGTTCGACTACTTCTTTTGCCAGCATGATGGTAGTAAATGGTCCTATAAGAAATGAAATCGGCATGAACAGCGGCCTCGGCGCTTTAAGCCCTATAAATTATGCTAATTCCGTTATAGGCCGGGCCTGGACGCTGATGAGTATTAACTTCGGGGACGTCCGCCCCGGAGCTACTTTCACGGCCAGCATCGGAACTACAATCAATTACAATAACATGTGTTGCGCCGAGAATGAGGAAATGAGTGTCTGGAAACCATTCCACGTCCGTAAGGGCTACAAGGCAGAGGAGAGCACAGTTAGCCTTTTCCGTGGCTGGAATGCCATTATGCTGGGGATGGCCCCTTCTAAAACAACACGGGAAGTAGCATTGGGAGTTAAAGGTAGGGGTATGTCATTTACATACCTCATCGACCCGCTGGTAGCCAAGAATCTTAAAAACAAAGAAGGTTATGACGACCCGTCAAAGCTAAGCGAATGGATTGTTGAAGAGATGGATCTGCCGTTTAAACGTCCGGAGATGATTAACTTCATCGTCGTCGGCGGCGAAATGAATCCGTTTTGGGTTGCTACCGATTTCTCATATTTCCAGACTGCAGTAATTGACCCCTGGATTCCCAAAGCCGGTATAAAAAAAGATGCCAGACCGCTCCGTATGCCTGAACCTGTGACCTGCTCCGACGGAACGTGCGGTATCCAACTGTAAAAACCTTTTCAGTAAAACCTCTGACATAGTGAAATAAAAAATGGAAGGATTACAATTGAGAACGTCAAAGGATTCGAGTCTTCTTTCCTAAATAAAGTAACTTCATCGACTTTCATTGCGTAGATAAGATGCCCTGCGAGGTCATACTTCGTTTTTACCCCTGTCCCGATTACCCAATGGCCGATGGAGGCGGTCGAGCGAATCTGTGGTTTACACGTTGCTAAGGTACAGTATCCGTAAAAGGGATTTGGAGCGAAACCATAATCACGCGCAACTACATAGGTGAAGAGTTTCATTTGCAGGTATACCGCCTGATACGCCATTCAGGATTCCTCGGTTCACCAGTTCGCGGATTGTCCCAATCTGCAATATCTCCGTTGATAGCATCCACCACACGTTCTTTTTGCCAGCCAACAATAGCCGCATCTCCGATTTTACCAAGCTCTTCAGGAATATCAGCATCTGTAGCTCCTTGTGCGAAGACGCCTACCACTCGCTTGCCATGTTCAACGGCATATTTAATTTCCCAATTAACGTAATCACTGTAGGCAGTGTTATGGGAGATTAAAACAACTAACGTGCCTGCCCAATCTATTTTAGGAGCTAGAACCTGATACTTGATGTATTGCTCATTTTTGGCATCATTGGGTTTTTCATCAGTAATTGAGGCATCCCGGACCTCCATCCCAGCCCTGGAAATAAGATTTCTAAGATTTGCCAGTAGGGCATCATCTTCATGAATATGAGAGATAAAAACGTTTCTTATATCTGTCATCTTGTCTCCTCCGTATTTGCTAGATTAAGTTGGAGCAACGAGCATTTAGAGAATCTAAACCGGTCACATATTTTTGGTATACTGGAGGCGGTTCAATTCCTAACCACTCAAGTTCGTACCCCGGACAATCTTCAGATTTCATGCTCCAAACATATGGACTAATATGTATTTTGCCGTGTTGCTTTTGCCAATCGATAAAAGATGCTCCAAAATAGGGAGGTTCCTTGAACAATCCAAGTTTCACGATGCAAAAACTGTTTTTCTGTTTCAATGTCGTTAAATATTCTTTCCATCCGCTCACTATATTCTCGGTATAGTCCTTAAGCGAATAGTGCGCAGGTAGCTCCATCGCGCTGTATATTTCTGGGTCTGGCATAAAGACCAAAAATTGTTTTAGATTATCGGAGAGTTGGACTATGCCACTTTTCAATGCTTCGAGGAGTCGGTCACCGGTGAGTTGAATCAAGGCTATGTTTTCTGCGGTATTAATCCTATCGCTGAATTGCCCAATAAGTTTTTTAGGCAAGGGAGTCAGTTGTACTGTTATCATGTCTTTTGAAATCGGATCTTCATTAGACCACCAACTTTGACTAGGAGTAACAACAACCTTGCGAACCAGTAATGGTACATTGTGTTTAGCCATAACCTGATAAGGACCTTCGAAAGAGGCAGTACATCCTGGAACAATCGAATAATTGGGGAAAGCTAAACCGACAAGCTCGTTAAAGGCATCATCGGAAAATAACACTTGTTTTGCGTTAGCAGAATCCATAACTCGTTGGGCAAAATTGATCGTATGTCCACAAACGTTTTGTCTACGGTTAATATCTACAACAATTTCTATTGGACCAGTATGAACTCCAACCCTGAGTTGAACATCACTGCCTATAGCGCTTTGTTTCGAAGCCCATTCTTGTAGAACATAAATTAAATTCATGATTAATTTCAGGTCCCAGGCTTGTTTTTCATTTCGTATAAAAACTAGAGCCATACCATCGCCGGTTGGGAGAGCAATTACCTCTGGATGTCTTTTATTGACCTTGAGTAATGATCCTAACAGAGACAACACTTTCATCCTCCCCCTTTTCCCCGAATATTCTGGTCCAGTGCTTTGGGGCTTTATCTACCTGGCAGGAGATAGCTAATAAAGCCAGTAATACCAGGAGTACAAGCAATAGCCTTTTCATGATATCAACCCTTCAACACTTTTCAGTACTCAAGCGGGTTCAGGACACGACTGGCAAACAGTATTATCTATATCATCTTCAACTATTAGATTAAAGAGAAAACATAACCCGCCCCCGACCATTACCAGCCCCAGCATCAACAATCCAATATAGATTCTTCTCATTTCTCAATCCAGTACCTCAACGAGACAACTATCTGAGATCAAATATGTCCAGATATCTCATGCCGGGGATGAGGATAAAACTGTCTACGACCTGCGGGCGTGCCCAGCAATAAGCAAAGGATACTCCACCCAGTACGAAATCCGATTCGGTTATCACTGAATCGACCAGCTTGGGATTTCCCGGCTCTGAAACGTCCAGGACAGCGAGTTGAATTTGCTTGCCTTCATAGTCAGACTTTGTCACATAAAGCAGGTTACCCTTTAACGTCAGCGAGATGGCGAATCCCCCCAGGTCAATAGGAGTGGCCTCTCGTGGGGATGAAGGGTTCGAAACGTCAATAACACGAACCTGGCCTGCCCCAAAGGCTATATACGCGTAATCGCCGGAAACCTGTATATCGTTGATATGAGCCCAGTCACTCCAGTCCATCGTGTAAGGATCCAGATTATCAATGGAAAGATTACCGGATAAACTAAGCTCACAATCAGCAAGCTTCTCCGGATTTTCAGGAGAGGAGACATCGTATATCGTCAGGGTACGCTTGATACCCACGAAGAGAAGGTCGCCGCTTATCGCCAAACGGCAATCTCGGGTGGAAATATCCAGCCTCTTTATTTCTCTCACATTATCAACATCCGAGACATAGCAGATGATAACGCCGTTATACAACTGACCTGAAGAATATACGTAATTTCCCGAAACGAGTATGTTCATGTTCGTCTCAACTGGAGCGATTCCCAGGTCTA
>CAYOHA010000223.1:0-4877 GCA_964403625.1 uncultured Dehalococcoidales bacterium
GGCAGATAGCTGGCCAGCTTTTCATCAAGACTTCTGACCTTCTCTGCCATTCTATACCTGATGCCGGATTCGCTGTCCCCTTCCGCGATACCGAAATAAGATCGGATGATGTCTACCAGGGGTCTGAAGGGTATAGCACCCGCATAATGAAGACACCTCCCCTCGAGATAGGTGAACACCCCCGGCGCCAGGCTATACCGAAATTCGAGAAGCAATCTTGATTTGCCTACCCCCGGCTCACCCATGATACCTGTCACCCGGCTATCTCCCTTTATGGCTCTGGCGAAGGCCGCCTTAAGTATTTCGATTTCCCTCTCTCTGCCTACAAACCTGGTGAGACCCTTTGCCACAGCCACGTCGAAACGGGTCTCCGCCTTCCGGGCGGAGATAAGCCTATAGGCAGGCACTGCTTGCTCTTTCCCCTTGACCTGCACTCCACCTAAGGATTCAAAATGGAAGAAATCCTTCGCTATAGAATAGGTATCACCGGAAACCAGGATAGTCCCCGGACTGGCCACGCTCTCCATCCTGGATGCCAGGTTGACCGTATTCCCAACAGCAGTATAGTCCATTTTTAGGGCGTTGCCGATGGAGCCAACCGTGACCAGACCGGAGTTAAGGCCGGTCCGTATCTTGAACTCTATATGGTGCTCTTTTTGTACTTTCTCAGCGTATTTTCCGATAGCCTCCTGCATGGCCAGGGCGGAGTGGCAGGCACGCTGGGCATGGTCCTCGTGTGCCAGCGGCGCACCAAAGAGAGCCATCAGGCCATCCCCCAACAGCTTATCAACAGTACCGCCATATCTGTGAACCTGCTCTATCAATACCCTGAAACAGCCGTCCATTATCTGTTTTACTACTTCTGAGTCGAGCTTTGCGGAGATAGCTGTATAGTTGACCACATCGGTGAAGAGCACGGTGATGACCTTACGCTCGCCATCAAGGTCTTTGCCGGTAGTGAGAGATAATCCGAACTTCTCGCCGCAATTATTACAGAATTTGCTGTTTTCGGGATTCTCAGAGCTACACTTCGGACATTTCATACCCCAACCCATCCGCTGGTTATTGGTGCAAAGGCTCGATTCGGTATCTGCGGGTAGAGCCCTGCTACACAGTAATGAATAAAATAACTGATTTTTGGTTAAATCAATTCTACGCTTATACTCAAGAAATGTAAACTGGTTTACAGACATATTACTGACATTCATTTTATTATCATGTTGTGAACTTGAGAACATGATTATTATTGTACGGAGGAAGGGCTTATGTAAGAAGAAAAAGATAAAACCAATCCGATTTTGATGGACAAAATAAGAAAAAAGGAGCGAAAAAGATGAAATTTCTGGCTATTAGCAAAATGAAGGACGCGGCTCTGGCATTACCGCCAGCTATGGGCATTCAGCTCATAGAGTCGGCCACGGCTGCCATCAACCAGCTGAAGAAGGAAGGTAAAGTTCTGGAGGTTTACTATGTGCCCGGGTGGTCTCGTACCGTGATTGTTCAAGAAAGCAAGACCGCCGAAGAAGCATTAAAAATCATGGTATCTTCACCCATTTACTCGTTTATGGACACGGAGATCTATCCGCTGGCTGATGGTATTGAATCAATGAAAATGTTGGTTGATACTTTCAAGGCAGCTCAGAAAATGATGCCCGGCGTGCCTAAATAGCTCATTAAAGCATGGTTTTAACATGATATTTGATGTCGGGAGGACAGGAAAACTTCATCGCTAGCCTGTTCTCCCGTCTTATTTCGCTTTCAATCCCGATAATATTACATGTTGATTGATGATTTACTCCTTTCCAGGATAACGCTGCTATAGGTATATTTGAGATTAATATCAGGAGGACTTGGATGACAGAGGAACAGATTAAAAACACTATTCGCGGCTTTCTCCATGCAACAGCATCAGGAGATATCAGCAAGGCGCTATCGTTCATGGCAGAGGATACAGAGGTGACAGTATGGGGGAGGACATTCAAAGGCAAAGCTGAAATAAACAAATACTTGACCTGGATTGCAATGAACTCCCAAGATAGCAGGATTACCGAGACGGGAATCAGCATAATTACGCAGGGAGATACCGGGATAATTGAGCATATCATATCCGGGGTCGCCGCAGGCGGGAAGTTCGCGGTACCGGCGGTATGCATCTATGAAATAAAGAATAATAAAATCCAGTCTGTTCGAGGATTCAGCGATAGATTGACTATGGCGCGGCAGGCTGCAAGTGGGTTATTCGCCAGATGGATGGTTAACAGCATAGTTAGGACGATGGAAAAAGGAATGTAGCGGTCATCATGTGGTCATAGATACAGCATATCATCAATCTCGGTTTATGACTCAACCAGTGCGTTAGCCGGGCACAATACACAACTCCAGCCGTAGGGATTCGTACTTTTTTATTAGTGGCTCAGGTTAAATTCCAGTCTTAAAGGTCTATCTATTGAAGTCTAATCTAGGCTTGAGGCTTTTCGTTCTCAGAGCCGGTACTTTTATCTTTCTCCTTCTCTTCAGCTCTGGAGAAATCCCTGAGTTTGGAGGCAAGAACTGACAGGCGTTTTTGGACTTTACCATTGATAGAACCAGGCTTATAATATCCGTCTTGCCGACGTTCACCAGCTTTCAGCCCGGTAAGGACTTCCATTCCCTCATCGATAGTGCTCACCGGATAAATGTGGAAATTTCCAGCCCTGATTGCCTCAACTACCTCCTCCTTTAACATTAGATTTCTCACATTACTTGACGGTATCAGAACTCCCTGCTTTCTATTCAGCCCTTTAGCCCGACATACCTCAAAGTAGCCTTCAATTTTTTCGTTCAGTCCTCCGATAGCCTGCACTTCTCCCTTCTGGTTTACAGAACCTGTAACCGCAATAGCCTGGCGTATTGGCACATCGGCGAGACGAGATAAAAGTGCGTATAGTTCCGTACTCGAAGCACTATCGCCTTCTATCTCTTCATAGCTCTGTTCAAATACCAGACGGGCTGATAACGACAGGGGAATATCCTGAACATATTTTTCGGTCACATAGCCGTTCAAAATCATAACGCCTTTGGTATGGAGGCGACCTCCCAATTTAGCTTCTCTCTCTATATCAATCAATCCCTCTCGACCAACACCGACACTGGCTGTGATCCGGGTAGGTCTGCCAAATGCAAAATCGCCAAGATCTATCACCGATAAGCCGTTTACCTGTCCAACTCTCTCACCATAGGTATCTATCATAATCATCCCCTGCTCTATCATTTCATTGATGCGTTGCTGGATAAGGTTTGAGCGATACACTTTTTGCTCGATAGCCTTATCTATATGCCTGGCTTCAATGAGTGATTCTCCCTCTTCCTCTGCCCAGTAATTTGCTTCACGGATGATATCGGCTATCTCAGCAAATAGAGCAGATAATTTTTCCTGGTCATCAGCGAGTCGCGAACTATGCTCAATAATTTTGGCTAAAGCATCGTCCTTAAGGTGTTTTACTTCTTCCTCACGGCACATCCGGCAGATGACCGCAGCATAGTCACGAAGGTTCTTCTCAGTCTTATCCATACGGCTATCAAAATCAGCCTTAACTTTAAATAGTTCTTTAAACTCCAGGTCAACTCTCAACAATGTATAGTAATATAATGGTTCGCCAATTATTATTACTTTTATGTCCAGAGGAATGGGTTCCGGTCTCAGGCTCTTTGTTGCCAGGTAGCCAAGCCGTTCACCTATTTCTTCAATGGTCAGTTTTCCGTCACGAAGGGTCCTTTTTAAACCGTCCCAGGATTGAAAGTTGGTCAGGAGGTCCTCAATCGTCATTACCAAATAACCACCATTAGCCCGGTGCAGAGAACCGCCTTTTATCATGGTAAAGTCGGTATAGGAAGTCCCAAACTGGGCTTCTTTCTCTATGCGACCAAAAAGGTTGTTAAAGGTAGGATTGAATTCCAGGATTACCGGGGCACCTTTCAACTCAGAATTATCAACCAGAACATTAACTTCATACTTTTTCAGAGCTTGTTTCCAGACAAGTTCTCTCATAGCTGACATAGGGTCAGAAGGTACGTTCTGTTGGGGTTCTGCTTTGAACTGGGCGAAGTTCCCGACTATATCCTGCTCGACCTCATTCAAGTAATCAATTACCTGAGGGACCTCTTTGTACCGGCTTTTCATCTCTTCGAAAAGGTAATTCACTGAATACTGAGCTACTTCACGGTCAGTTTCCTCCAAGCGTTTCTCAACAGCACCCTCCTCGACCCGCAAGCTGGCTAGCTGTTCCTTTAACTCCTTGGACAATTCCTCCTGTCTCCCCCTCAATACCTCTCTTTCTTCACTGCTTAACCTGTTATAAGCCTCTTCACTCATTGGGATACCGTTGGTAGATGGTATAAATATCAGCCCAACGGGGGTATTCTGTAATAAAAATCCACTGGCTTCAGCCTTTTTGCTGATGTCGTTATAGGCAGTCTCTCTTCTTCTATTATATTCGGAGGTTACGCCTTCCCGCCGTTCAGCATACTCCTTACTGGCAAAAGCCTGGGCTAGACTTCGCCTGGCATTATCTATCAGGTGGCTCATATCTTTATGCAGGACTTGCCCCATACCTGCGGCTACTTTTAAGGCTTTTGGACAATAGGAATCCTTAAAGTTATGTACATAACACCAGTCGGAGGGTATCTCTTTCTTCGCTGCCATTGCTTCCAGAAAGGACTTAATTGCCGTTGTCCTGCCGGTTCCTGATGGGCCTGAAACGTAGATGTTGAATCCCTTTTTCAGGATGTTAAGACCAAAATTAAGAGCACTCAACGCTCGGTCCTGACCAATAATCCCCTCCCTAGGTATTAGATCTCTGGTTGAATCGCAGTGAAATAGCGCTGGATTGCATCTAGGT
>CAYOHA010000224.1:0-4870 GCA_964403625.1 uncultured Dehalococcoidales bacterium
AATTTACCCTCATTATTAACAACTGTCATTTCGGAAACAGCCACCCGCCGTCCGCTTTTAATCACGCGGCACTCAGCAGTGAGTTCATCACCCACCTTGGCAGGAGCTAGGAAGTGAATATTGACCTGTGAAGCCAAGCTGGGGTAATCAATAGAATTAGTAGCGTAGGCAAAAGACTGATCAGCCAGTGACATAATTATTCCTCCGAATATATAGTTATTGAAGTTCAAATATTCGGAACCAATCTTCATTGCTACTCTGGCATAACCAGGTGTCAACTCTATTAACCTCATTTTCAGGAAGGAGGCAATCGGCTCACTCCTTTCCTTTGCTTTCAACTCTATAACGCTGTCTGTTTTTCCACTATGAGTGCCAGTTGTTTCATCCATAGTACCTCCAGAGAGTTAGCTGTCCTTAACGGCATCACCTGATTTCATTACCGCAGTCTCAGCTGCACCGCGAGAAAAAGCCTCCAGGCTAGATTTAATGAAGTCAGGTGATAATCTGAGACGGAGGTTTTCAAACCAAGCTTCTCTTTCAATATTCAAGAAAGTTGAAAGGGCTCCCAGCATCACCATATTTAGTGCTCTTGTGTTTCCCACTTCAAGGCAAATACTTACGGATGGTATCAAATAGATTTCACTAGTGGTTTTGGTTAGAATATTACTTACTTCACCCCAGGTCGGATAAGGAATCTTGCTATGAATCACAGACACCGGAACAATCTCAATATCAGCTACAACAGCGGTACCACCGAGCCTCAAGAAATGCGCCCAGCGGGCTGCTTCTAGCTTTTCAAAACCAAGTAGAAAATCAACCTCGCCCCGCTTAATCATCGGTGAAAATATATGCTTTCCCCATCGTACGTGACTGACCACACCTCCTCCCCGCTGAGCCATACCGAGCGAATCCGATTTTTTTACATCATAGCCATTTTGAATACCAACTTCACTGAGAACATCGCTAGCCAGAATCACTCCCTGACCACCGACCCCGACAATTAATACATTTATATCCCTCATTGGTTAGTTTCCCCCAATAGCCTCCTTGGGACAAAGCTGAACACAAACGCTGCAACCCACACACATTCCGCTATCTATCTTAACTTTATCCCCGGCAATAGATAAAGCCGGACAACCAAGACGCAGACAGTTAAAACAGCCAGTGCAGTTCTCAGTATCTACCTTAAATGGTGTTCCTGCTACTCTTTTGTGTGTCGGACAAGCCCCGCGCACTATGATAACCGAAGGTCCTTCAGCCTCCAGGCACCGGTTTATGGTAGACCTTATAGCCGCTAAGTCGAAAGCACTGACGACATTAACATCTTTAATACCAATCCCCCGCACCAGCTCCTCGAGTTTAACCGTCTGCACTTTCGTCTTTCTGGCTGATATTCCTGTTCCGGGGTGCCCCTGATGGCCAGTCATCGCCGTAGTCTCGTTATCCATAATGACAACCGTGGTATTACCTTTATTGTAAACGACATCGATTAAAGCAGTAATGCCAGAGTGAAAAAAGGTAGAATCACCGATTACGGCGATAATTTTATCCGGAACTCCGGCTTTTTCCAGTCCTAGTGCCTGTCCAATGCTAGCCCCCATACAGGCTGTGGTATCAATAGCAAATAGAGGAGCATAAACACCAAGGGTATAACACCCAATATCACCAGTGACAATAGGGCTGCCCCGCTTCAGTTTTACCCGCGTTTCTCCTTCCCGGAGTGAATCTTCCGAAACCTGTGGCTTGAAGCCCAATCTCCTAAAAGCAAACTCAGCAGCCATATGAGGACAACCTGCACAGAGTAACGGCGGTCGGGCAGGCAGTTCCGGCATAGAAGGGCTCGATTCAGGTGAGCTTTTTGCCGGAGCTAACAGTATGCCAGCCTGGATAGCACCATCTTCTATAATTTCCGGATTAAGCTCACCGATTATCGGGATAAACTCCTTACCACTAGCCAGAATACCTAGACGGAGTATTTCCTCTTCAATATAAGGGTCAAGTTCCTCAACAACAATCACCTTCTCAACTTCCCGGGCAAATCGACGGATAAGCTTCTCGGGAAAGGGATAAGTGGTCACCAGCTTAAGATGAGAAGCATTTTTAAAGACCTCTCTGGCATACTGATAACCTACCCCACTGGATATTACCCCAAGCTTACGGTCAGCCAGTAAAATGTCATTCAATGGGAAGTCTTCGACATAAGCACGTAACTTAACAATACGTTCCTCCATTGCCCGACGTCTTATACGAGCATAAGTTGGAACCATGACATACTTGGCTGGTGAACGGATAAAACGTGGTAACCTTAAATCAGCCTGGCGCTCTCCATTGACATTGACCACAGTCTTACAGTGCGATAAGCGTGTCGTTGAACGTACTAGTACCGGAGTATCGAACTCTTCGCTGATGTTGAAAGCCCAGCCCATTAACTCATAGGCTTCCTGACTATCTGTAGGTTCAAGCATAGGTACTTTAGCAAATTTAGCGTAATGACGGTTATCCTGCTCTCCCTGCGAGCTGTGCTCACCAGGATCATCACAGGTAACTACCACCAGTCCACCATCAACCCCTGTCGTTGAGGCTGCCATAAAAGGGTCGCTGGCTACATTCAGTCCGACATGTTTCATAGAAACCATAGCTCTAACCCCACCGTAAGCTGCCCCCAGAGCTACTTCCATGGCAACCTTCTCATTGGTTGACCATTCCGTATAGATATCCTCAAATCGGGATAAGGTCTCAAGTATCTCCGTACTGGGGGTTCCAGGATAAGCAGCTGCTACTCTAACACCAGCGTGATAGGCACCAAACGCTATGGCTTCGTTTCCCGATAATAACTGTATCATCTTGTTAGTATCCTGTATTACTCTCTCAGTATAACGTGAAAGCCAGACTTCATTTTAAAAATGTGAGGTAAGCCGAAAGAGTTTACCACGGTGTTTTAGGGTCCTTTTTCAAACTCTCAATTAATTTATCTATCGGAAGGGCTGCTAGGGTCAAGGGCTGGATATCCCCTGTTGAACTTAATCTGATAGCTACTTTGGCAGCCACTTCATCGCTCGGAGCTTCGATAATATTAACAAAGTCATACTGTCCAAGTAGAGCATATTGCGTTAATATTTTGGCTCCCATAAGCTCGATATGCTTATTAACTTCATTTATCCAGTCCGGGTTATCTTCAAAGTTCCTTCTTCCTTTATCAGTTAAAACCACCAACTGTAAGTAATAAGCCATTATTACCTCCCTCTCCGGTATTCACGTGTGTAGTAATCATAAGTTCAATAAAGTAGCCTTGTCAATGGAGATCGTTCCGGTATACAAATAACAATAGGCATCTGTTTGCTAAAAGCAGGCATATTTGATAGAGGTACGTAACCTTTTTTTGTTGTTATCAGGATATCTTGCTCTTTGGTTTTTTCATTAATGTTGAATGACCTGGCTTGTTTAATAGGACCTGAAGAGCGTTCGTTTTAGGTACATTGCGAACTTCGATAATTAGTCGAAGCAAGAGTAAGACTACCGTGCCACGCATTATGCCCGAAATAGTAAATAAAGAGCGCAGGTTATAACCAAAAATGGCTGGTAAGTGCGGTGCCAGGAAACCGCCAATTAAGGCGCCAATACAGGTTGTCACGCCGTTTACAGCATTATATACGGCAATATGTTTTGTCCGGTTATTGGGGTCTGAGGCATCATAAACGAAATTAGTAGTGGCGAGGGTGAAACCGGACCAAACGAACCCACTATATATCTCGGCTGCAATAAGATAATACAGATTACTGCTGGCTAACCATAAAAGCGGGACAAAAGGCATAAGGTAGGATGTTGTTTTTACTATCCTGATGTTCCCATACCGGTCAGCCCGTCGTCCCCAGAAAGGCTGGAAGATGATATTGGCCACAGCATTGGAAGAGACAAGGATAATATAATTCATATAACTGAAATCAAGGTCGCGCAGCATATAGACAGCAAAAAAGGGACCCGCCAGGTTGGTGGCAAAACTAATAGAGGCTACATAAAGCGTAAACCTGCCCAGGTTTGAAGAACCCAGGTTTCTCACGATATCAAGCAGACTCTGCTTCTTTCCCTTGGTACTGGCAAGATTGGGTTCATACATCCTTGATAGGAAGTAAAAAGATAGCAGCCTGAAACCTATAGCCCCACCAAATATGATTGTAAAACCAAGGAATCCATTATTCGTAAAAACCTGTAATATTGCACCTCCGATAAATGAAAAAATGAGGGCAACAAATCCAACTATCCTTCCCCTGAAGCTAAAATACCTACCTCTAAGTACCATAGGCACAAGGTCTGCCATCATACTACCCCAGGCCGGGTTAGCCAGTGAACCAAATATGCCACTCAGCGTAATAAATATTATTAGCCACCAGACTTTTGGTTCTGGAAGTATATAGGCGATCAGTAAGATTGGCAACCATAGAAGGGCATGAATAAAAACAACCGGCAGTATAAGTCCTTTACGACTGCCAGCCTTCTCAGATAGATTCGGAGCGGCAAGCTGGGATAGTGCCATCGTGAGATTTGGAACGCTGGCCAGGAAGCCAATCTGTGTGGTAGTGGCTTTTAACGCCAGGGCAAAGGGCGTAATGTAATTCTGAGTTAATCCTGCCATCGCTGAAAAGGCAATGCCATCCAACGTGGCCAGTTTCAAACTTTTTTTGACCTGACGCCTCAGGTTAATAGGTGTCATTAATTTATCACTTAATCTTGAAGCTGCTTCTATGACGCCAGGTAAAAAAAGACCTTAGCTATTTGTTGGTGCTGCTAAGGTACTATAAAAAACTGCCCATCACGAACAGCCAGTATTACTCCGGAGATAACAGGATATTTTTATATAAATTTTATATCCTGG
>CAYOHA010000225.1:0-4858 GCA_964403625.1 uncultured Dehalococcoidales bacterium
CGGCGGTCGCAGCGACGCGGACTTTCACCTCGCCTTCCTGTGGCGGGGCTAAATCTACCTCTTCTATCACCAAAGGTTTACCGAACTCATAACAGACTGCAGCTTTCATTATTCCTCCTACGATAAAATATTCCGAGTAGAGTCCCTACTCAAGCTAGATGGTAATGTCTATACTAAATCCTCGGTTAATCATATGAAAAGCTATTCTAAGTGTCAAACGTTTGGCTGGCTATTGACAAGCTTTAAGTAAGTAATTAAACTAAACTACAACATATAGAACAAGAAAAAACCACATCAATTTTGTTTATTATTTAGGCTATCAGAGCTGTTATTTTGTTCTATAATTACTGGCACCAGTAAAAATTTATTTGATAAACTACAAATATCCTTTGAAAATATATCTGCTAAGATGTAGTAGCAAAGGAGGTGAGTAAGAGTAAAAGATATTTATTTGTACTAGCCCTGCTCTATCTGGAATCCAAGGTGTAATTGGCTTTATACTGAGGGCTAGTTGAGGAGGTGGTTGGTATCGAAAAAATTAAAGAGTTCTGTACACAAATAATCCTGAATTAAGACAGATAGGAGAAGCAAATATGAAAAGGAAAATTATCTGGATGATGATAGGTTGCTTGATGGTACTGTCCCTGGTAATAGCATCCTGTGGGCCGAAAATTGAACAGGAGGCAGAGGAAGGAGCAACAGAGACGGTCACTGTTACGCTAACCAAGAGGGATGGGACCACCATGACAAGATCGGTGGAAAAACCGATATATGGCGGGACAATGATAACCGCTTTAGCGGCTGACTACAACCAATGGGACCCGTACCACACTCAGACTATTCAGGTAGGACACCTGCAGTTAACCAGCAACGAATTGATAGGGGGAAACTGGGTTTTAGGTCCCCAGGGCACCGGAGACACGGACTGGGCATATGGTTGGCTTGGTGATGCCAAAATATGTGCGGGTGAACTGGTGGAAAGCTGGGAGTTGCCTGATGCCACGACTATCATCTACAATCTCAGGCACGGGATAAAGTTCCAGGACAAGGCGCCAGCCAACGGACGTGAGATGACAGCTGATGATGTAGTCTGGAACTTCGACTATCAATTCAACAACGAAGGATGCTGGCAGACCGGAGAATATCCTGTAGGGAATCCACTGCGGCCATTATCATGGAAAGCGCTTGACAGGTACACTGTTGAAGTCAAGTTTCCATCGCAAGATGCTCAGAGCCTGATGCTGTTCGAAATAGGTGATAATATCTACATCAGTCCGCCAGAAGTGTGGACATCGGGCGGGGACATGAATGACTGGAAAAAAGCCATCGGGTCAGGGCCATGGCTACTGACTGACTATATTCCTGGCAGTGCAATAACCTATTCCAGGAATCCCGACTACTTTGAGACCGACCCGCTTTTTGCCAGTACCGGCGAAAAATACCAATTGCCCTATCTCGATACCTTTAAATTTCTTGTCATGACTGACACCTCTACCCGAATTGCAGCTCTGCGGACCGCCCAGCTCGACTTTTTACAAGGGGTCGACCGTGAGAACGCTGCCTTATTAAAGAAGCAGGTACCTGACCTGCAATGGAAACAAGGATTCGTGATGTCTCCTAATATTGCCGCCGGAAGGATAACCCAGGCACCTTATAGTGACATCAGAGTCAGGCAGGCACTGAACATGGCTATCAACAAGCAGGAGATGGTGGATACCTATTACGGGGGTGAAGCCGCTCTGATTGGATATCCCTTCCCTCCCGGTAAATCATGGGCAAAAACATACACTCCGTTTGAGGAGCAGCCAAAAGAGGTTCAGGATATCTTTACCTACGATCCAGAAAAGGCAAAACAGCTCCTGGCGGATGCTGGCTATCCCAATGGCTTCAAAGCCACAATTACCTGCACCGCCGCGACAGCCGATGAATTATCCCTGATCAAAGAATACTGGAAGGCTATCAATGTTGATCTGGAACTGGAAGTGCTGGAGGGCGGAGCATGGTTTGGCACCTGGATGTCCCACGGGTATAAGGATATGATTTATGCCCCGGGATTGGGGTGCTGGGCGGGCGTCGAACAGGATATGATGACCCGAAAAGGATTTTTCCCCAATATCTCTGAAATTGACGATCCACACACCGCAGAATTCAAGGCTCAACTTGCCAAGTATATTCTTGATGACCCCGATAAAATGCTAGCCGCCAAGAAAGATTATGCCGTATGGGAGCTTCAACAAGCCTGGGGAGTATTTATGCCGTCGGCATGGGTATTCAACTCGTGGTATCCCTGGGTAAGGAACTTCTACGGTATCAACTGGACAGGTGGAGCCGGTAGCTGGGATTGGACCAAGGCTATCTGGATAGACGAAAAGATGAAGACGTCCATGGGATACTAGTCCTGCAATATTGTAGAAATAACTAAATAGAGGAGAGGGGATGGAGGGTAACCCTCCATCCCCTCTTTATTTACTTCTGGAGGCGATACTTAACTCCAGGTGATTACTATTACTCTTTGCCTCTCGCCTTTATCAATTGTACTATTCCTGTTCCAACCACCGATAATCCAAGGAAAAAAGAAGCGATTTTCCAGATGATAAGCCTCATTTCCCAGCCGGGTAAGTGCTTCATCTCTATTTCTCCGTACCGCTCCGTCACATGTATATAAGGGCCATAGTCCCACTCCACCCAGCCGATAAACCAGACCAGCGAAGAAACAACCAGCACTCCCAGCACAATCTGAGCAATAACCAGATGTTTCCTGCCCGTTTTAAAATACTGGGCGACGCCGCAGCCGAGAACTGTCAGACCCAGCACCGGGTAGAGAATCGACCAGACATCAAGAGCCGGATTTGGTTTAAGCAGCGGCGATATGCGTATGATGGTGCCATCAGGAGCAATCCCTTCCCGAATATGATAACCATTGATTAACCAACCCATCCAGTATACCAAAGAACCGATAACCAGCATCCCCAGTACAATCTGGACAATGGCAAGCTTTTTCATTAAACTACCTGCTTTTTTATCATTTCTTGGTCAGCCTTATTGCATTGATAACGGGATCTACTTGCCGGGCAAGGGTATAGACGATAAAATCGCCATGTATTACAGGAAATAGCCAGACCTGGCGGAAGATAACATCTTTATATTCACTCTCCGTTTCTGAAGGTACCAGCAGTGTCTCCTGCTGGCTCTCAAGATCATAGAGATAAATCTCAGCAGCTCCGGATTTATTTCCTTCGATAGTATCATTGGCAGTGTTGCCCTGACTTATACGGGCGTCAGCCCACACTATGTGCTTTCCGTAAATAGCCGGGTAATAATCATGTGCGGCATACTGGCTTTCTGAAATTTGCGTTTCTTTTTCGGTCTCGACATTATAAAGGAAAATATCCATGTTTCTGACGGCTGATGACCGCTGCCAGACGATACGTCCGTTATCAATCACCGGAGAAGAATCACTGGCCTGACTGGTCGTCACTCGCCGCTCGGTATTTGTGGACAGGTCAAACATATAGATATCGGGATTACTGACCGGAGGATATGTATCTATTCTCGATTCAGGGCTATCGTTTCGGTGGTCTGTCCATACCACCAGACTGCCGCTGATACTAAGATCACAATCCCTGATGGAGTTGGTATTTGTAATTCTCCTCTCCTCTCCCGTTTCAATATCGTATGCGTAGATATCGTAATAGTGAGGATATTCATCGTCTTCTTCGTGACGGTTGTCCAGCCAGACGATAGTATCGCCGTATATCCTGGCTGTCCTCTGGGCGTATTCCTCGGTCGTAATCTGCCTGACCTCACCGGTCTTAAGGTCTAGTAGAAAGATATCCCAGTTAAGAGTGTCGAAGTCTTTTTGAGGGGACGTACGGAACTCTTCGCTGAAGTAACAGGATGACCAGACGACCTTATCCTCATAGATAGAAGGCTCTTCGAAACGGTAATCGAGCGGGAATTCTCTGATTCTTTTTGTTTCCCGTGTTTGCAGATTATAGGTGGATATGTACTGTCCTTCTAGTCCGTTGCCGGAAATATACTCCGCGGCGACGAGAGTATCTCCCCAGATAGACTGGGGAGAATATCGCCAGTGTTCCCCAATCTGCCAGCTTTCAGTTACTACAACCGACTCTTCCTCTTCCGCTTTATTCTCCTCCTCTTTCGGGGCACAGGAGGCTACCACCAGAGATAGCACCATCAGGCAACTCACCACCACCAAAATGGTTAGTTTATTCATTTTTATCACCTCCGCTTATGGATTAACCAGGTTTTCCAATATATACAGAAATCCTAGTCTACTATACCAATTACACTGATGCTGCTGGTGGCTGTTACCGGAACGATTTGCCAATCATCGCCGGAGCTGCCGTCAAACTCAATCCGCTCGCTATAGGATTCCGACTGAGTATATCCGAAATTGATAGTTTCCCGCCAGCTGATACCGCAGGACAGCAAGAAGCTAACCTCATCTTCAGTATCTGATTCTATTTTTATAGGCACTCTGAATTCTCCGACAATAACACTTTCTCCTACTTTCCAGGGTCCGATAAATCGATGCCTCTCTGTAATATTCAATGTTAATTCACCGAGCAGCGGCGTTAATCGTATCGATTGCAGGGGATTTTGTCTCTGGCAGGATTTGATTTCGCCACTATAGCCGAATTTATCCGAAGCAATGATACCTTCTAAATCAATGACACGGTCAGAAATACTTACTCTTAACATCATACCGTACTCAGTCTCCACTATCTCGTAAGAATAGTCATCAATATTTATGAGCCTGGACACAACCTGCGAATTGTCCAGTAATTCAACGGTATATGGTTCATCAGCTGTGCTCAAAGGCAGATATAGCTCT
>CAYOHA010000226.1:0-4858 GCA_964403625.1 uncultured Dehalococcoidales bacterium
AGCAGGTATATCCAGAGCTACAGAAAAACGAAAGCCATATCTTAACAGTAATTGAATCGGAAGTAGAGAATTTTCGTAGAACACTCCCTGTTGGAAGAGGAATTTTGCATAATACTTTTATTAAGATGAGAGAAGAGTTGACAGATTATTTTCCTAAGTTTGAAAAGTCTTTCATGGATGCAGTAAAAAAGCAAGATAAAATTGACCTTTCTCATGGAGTTGACTTAGCTATAGAACACTTCCGTAGAGATTGTAAAACTTGGTGGCATACACTAATTATCGGTGGTAGAGATATAATATTAGAGATCAATAAACCTATAGATGATGGATTAAAAGAACTCGAACAGACAATTTTGCATTATACAATTGAAGAGCAGCCGTATCCTCTCCGCGCTCTTAAAATAAACCTTGGACTCAGATTAGATGATTTGAAAGCTAGTGTACAGGAAGTAAAGACCAAAATAACAGGTATAGAGATATTCATACTGTATGATACTTACGGTTTTCCCGTCGAATTGACTAAAGAGATTGCTACTCAGTCAGGTCTCTCCGTAGATATGCAAGGTTTTGAAATTGAGATGGAGAAACAACGGGAAAAAGCCAAAGCAGCCCAAAAATTCGGACTGGCGGAGAAAGTCGGGTTAAATGATAAACTTGACATAAAAGAGACTGTATTTGCTGGCTATAAGAGCCTTAAACAAAAAAGTTCTATCCTTGCCTTGTTGGTCAATAATGATTCTGTCGGTTTAGTTCAAGAAGGGCAGGAAGCAGCCTTGATTCTGGAGTCCACTCCATTCTATGGAGAAATGGGAGGACAGGTAGGCGATACCGGAGAGATCCGGAGTTCCGCAGGGCGATTTACAGTTACCAATAGTGTTCGTATTCCGCCGGATATTATTGCCCATCAGGGACAGGTTGTCGAAGGAAACTTTACGGTAGGAGAAGAAGTGGAGGCTGAGGTAGATAGAGAACGGCGACTCGATATTGCCCGTAATCACACTGCCACCCATTTACTTCAGGCAGCTCTCCGCCAGGTATTGGGCGAGCATATACAGCAGAGAGGGTCGCTGGTAGCCCCGGACTATTTCAGGTTTGACTTTTCCCATCTGGTAGCTATGACAAAAGAAGAAATCAGCCAGGTTCAGCGTATTGTCAACGAGAGGATTCGTCAGGACCTTGAGGTTTACGATGAGAGCATTCCTTATAAGCAGGCTGTTTCGGAAGGAGCGATAGCCTTATTTGATGAAAAATACGGGGATGTCGTGAGGGTACTAAGAGTCGGTAAACCGCCAGTCAGCGCTGAGTTATGTGGTGGTACGCACGTTACCTCTACCGGTGAGATCGGTTTCTTTCATATCATCAGTGAAAGCAGTATCGGTGCCGGCTTGCGTCGCATTGAGGCAGTGACCGGAAGAGGAGCCGAAAGATATATCACTCAACACTTACTAACCCTGGATAGTGTTGCTGAATTACTTGATTCAGAGCCTGATGAGGTTATAGACAAAGTAAAGAATCTGACTGTTGAGCTAAAAAATGAGCGTCGACGGTCTCGGACTTTGGAGCGTGAGAAAGCTAAGAAGGTGACCGAAGACTTAGGGGAGAAGATAGAAATAGTTGATGGGGTAAAGGTATTCGAGGCCAAGATTCCAAATTCTTATCCACTGGAAACTTTGCGAGAAATGAGTGACTGGCTCAAGGAGCAATTAAAACTAGAAAGTGGCATAATAGTTTTAGGTTCAGTTTATGAAGATAAGCCAGTCTTTGTAGCAGTAGTGACCCCTGACTTGGTGGCTAAAGGCTATAATGCTGGTAAAATAATTAATGAGGTAGCTAAGATCACTGGTGGCGGTGGTGGCGGTAAGCCAACACTGGCACAGGCTGGTGGCAAGTATAAGGATAAGTTAGACGAAGCTCTAAAACAGGTGGCCAGAATAGTAAAAGAAACACATTCTTCTTGAGGTGTATTATCGCACGCAGTCTGGGACTTGATATCGGCGACAAAAGAATAGGGGTGGCTCTTAGCGATACGGGAGGTATCTTGGCCAGTCCTTTTTCCATCGTTGACCGGAGAGAAGAAAGCCAGGACATAGAGACTATCGTCGATATCATCAATCAACACCAGGTAAATCAAGTCGTGGTCGGCCTGCCCCGTTCAATGAATGGAAGTATCGGAAAACAGGCTGAAAAGGTAAAAGCTTTCGTTCAGAGTCTTTCTAGCCGGACAAAGGTGTCCATTGAGTTCAGGGACGAACGCTTGACCACGGTATCAGCCAGACGCCTGATGCAAGACGCTAGAACAAAAAAGTCTAAGAAAAAAACCAGGGACGATGCTGTAGCGGCAGCTCTTATTCTGCAGGGCTATCTTGATGAAACAAGAAACAAAGATGGATTCTAACACCTTCCATTTAATAAGAACGTGTATTGATAGTAAAGCCCGTGCTGGAGAACTGGTAACACGACACGGGTTAGTACCGACACCAGTCTTTCTACCTGTAGCCAGTCAGGGCACGGTGAAGACATTGACTCCAGTCGAAGTTAAAGATATTGGTTTTTCGATGATATTGTCTAACACTTACCATCTTTATCTCAGACCAGGTATTGATTTGATAGAGAGATTGGGAGGTCTACGTAAATTTATGGGCTGGGATGGGGCTATACTAACCGATAGTGGTGGCTTCCAGATATTCAGTCTAGCCCGGCTGCGTAAAGTCAGCGATGACGGAGTTGTCTTCCGTTCCCATATTGATGGCAGCGAGCACACAGTTACGCCCGAGCTGGTTATCCAGTATCAGGAGAAACTTGGTGCGGATATTATTATGGTTCTGGATGAATGTACGGCTTATGATTCCAGCTTCGAAAAGATGAAGGAAGCTATGGAGAGGACTCATCACTGGGCAGAGAGATGCCAGAAGTCCCAGAAACGGAATAACCAGTCCCTTTATGCTATCGTTCAAGGCGGGACTTATTCTGAGCTCCGCCGTCAGTCGGCTGAATACCTTACTTCACGGGACTTTCCCGGTTATGCTATTGGCGGACTGAGTATCGGTGAGCCTAAAGAAGTAACTCTTGATATACTTGATGAAACGGCAACTCTGTTACCAGAGAATAGGCCTCGATACCTGATGGGGGTAGGTTCGCCTGAAGACCTGGTCGAAGGGGTGGCTAGGGGAGTTGATATCTTTGACAGTGCCCTGCCTACCCGTGTAGCTAGGAATGGCGCTTTTTTCACCCGTTTGGGTCGGATTAATATCAGGAATGCCGGCTTTTCTCAAATGGAAAAAGCTATTGATCCTGACTGCGATTGTTATACCTGCCGCACTTTCTCGGCAGCCTATTTACATCATATATTTACTTCAAAAGAGTTGCTGGCATACCGTTTAGCTACGATTCACAACCTGACATTCATCAATAATCTGATGCAAAAAATACGTGATGCTATTCTGGAGGGTACCTTTAATTCTTTCAAAGATAGGTTCCTGGCAAATTATCGGACTACAGATGAGCAGACGCGATTTGAGCAGAAACAGAAGTGGCTGAAGTCGCGAGGGTAGGATCAGCGGACCAGGATTGTTGAACTATATTTTCAGGTCTAATACCATATCGGTTTATTTTACCAGAGAGCTGCCTATAATGGACCGATTAATCTCAAGGCTGACAGCTATTGATGCGAAACCGGCAATAGCGCGGGATAGCCTTTCTATCTTGAATTCCCTGGTATAACCGTAGGCTCCATGGAGACGCCTTGACATTTCGACTATCTCAGTAGCGGTGGGCACCACAAATAGTTTAGCCGTTGCTGCTTCGGTCTGCCAGTCTGGTTTTTCCTGATCCTTGATAAAGGCTGTTTTATAGGTCAACCAGCGGCAGGCTTCTATCTTTGCCTGCATATCAGCCAGCATCCAGCGGATGCCCTGCATATTCGAGATCGGTTTCCCCCGGCTCATCCTTGTCTTTGTGTATTTTATCGCTTCGTCTAGAGCCGCCTGGGCTATTCCTACACATGCCGCACACTGCTGTATTTTTTCAATAGCTATCCAGTACAAAAGTATCTCGTCGCCTTTTCCTTTTATGCCAAGCAGGTTCTGCTTTGGAACTCTGAAATCATCGAAGTATACATCTACAGCTTCTATCCCCCCTCCCCCCATCAATTCCCATATTTTAGGGGCAGAATATCCGTTTCCCTTCTTTTCGATAACGAAGGCAGTGCAGTTCCCTTCTTCATCTTTTGTATAGGTAACGGCATAGCCTTCTCTGGCACCGAAGGTACTGAAACGCTTCATACCGTTAATAATATAATTGTCTCCATCAAGCACAGATGTTGTAGTTAGCGCGCTGGCATCTGAACCTGTTTCCTCTTCGGTGAATTGTATGCTGGCATATGCTGTGCCATCACAGAATGGCTTTAAATATCTTTCCTTGATTTCTTCCGAGCCGAATTTAGCAATAGACTCAGGGATGCTGTTGTTGAATCCTACCAGCCACCAGGCTCCTGTCCCTGAGTAGGCTAGCTGTTCGATAGCCAGGACACAGCTTAAGTTTCGCGTCCCGCCTCCGCCGTATTTTTTCGGGATTGTCATCCCCAATAAGCCAACTCGGGCACATTTTTTAATAAGATCATCCGGTAGACGCCCCTCCCTATCCAGCTGGTCAGAAATGGGCTCTATTTCTTGACTGGCAAATTCCCTTGCCAGTCTTTGAATCTCAAGCTGTTCTTCGGTCAGGCTAAAGTCCATTGACTATCTTCTTTATCCTCCGGCAATCATATATTGTAGGTTAATTTCGTCTCCATCCTTGACTGCTTTGGCTAATCCGTTGGGGTAAGAGTCCTCTCCGTTAATATATGTGCCAACGTAGTTGA
>CAYOHA010000227.1:0-4813 GCA_964403625.1 uncultured Dehalococcoidales bacterium
GTAAAGACCTCTGGATCCGAAAGGCTTTTCCCGTGAGCAATAGACTGGATGTCTTTGAGTCCTAAGAGTTTCGCTTCGTTAGTATACTCATTACCTTGAATTCGGGAAAATCTCCTGTTACCAGGTATGAAATCTATCCCAAACTCCCCAGCTGGATTCTGTCTAGCTCTACACCTTGGACAAAGGCGTTCACGCGGCCATTTAGGGTCATCATTATAGGGACAGCCCTTGATAATTGGAATTCCGGGTAACAGGTTTGTTAATGACCTAGCTAACCGAGTCTTCCCAGTGCCTTCCTCGGAGACTAAATATGGGTGCGTTCCAGAAAGTAGAGCTCTAATCACATCAGCTTTAGTTTCTTCTCTGCCATCAATTCCAGGGAGCACCGGCTGTTTAGTCTTGATTCTATGTAGGATGGCACCCCTAAGTTGATGGGCGACTGACATTGGCTGATGTTTATCAATATCAAAATCGGATGGGTCTATATTTTGTGAAAACGATTCGGAGGCAGTGGAGTCCAATAATTATGCTTCCCTTCTAGTTTACCGGCTAAGTCTAATGTGCAAACTGTAAATAAAATGCTAGAGTATCTTAATTATTAAGATTGCTAGCACTTACTACGATATTAACAAAGCGACAGTAAGAGGTCAAGTTATTGTAAGGTTTGAAGGCTGAACTCTTTAAATATGATTATTTTGGAATATCAAACTTTGCCGCACACTGGTCAAGAAACCGCCGCATCTCCAGGCGTTTGGCATCACCAGCGGCATAAATATATTCAAGCTCCTCGACTTCCTCTTCCTGGAGCCTTAATAATGAACGGCTAACGCCCGCTAACCGGTTCTCTTTCAGTTCATTACGCTTCGCCAAAATCAGTTGAATTAATTCCGCTTCTGTCACGATTGCCTTCCCAATCAAAAATCTAACACGTGCCAAACTTTACTGTCAATCAGATAATAACAAATTAGCCAGACCAAAGTCAGCACTATTTGAGGATATCATCGGTGCTGGCAATAGTCTGGCTAAAGTCATTAAAGGACAAACAGGTCGACTATGTTCCTAGCGCCATGCGTCTATACTGAAAACCGGAGCCGCTCCCCACATACCCCGAGGACCGCCAGTGATTTCAAAGCATATCTCTTCATCCGAACCGCAGACAATTATGCAGTTATCAGTAGGCTTGTCTCCCGCAACAGGAACCATATAATCATCAGGCAGCTCTTTCCATGGCTTACCCGATGTCCTTTCAACCCCCAGCCAGCCATTTGTAGTTAAATCAACCCAGGAACGTTCACGGAATTGCTTCAACGGCTCAAAGCTCTTCTTCCAGATATATTCCAGGACTGCTTCTTTAGACTTGAAGCCTATATCATACAGATGCTTAGCCATCTCGTGAACCATGATAAATGTCCTGGCTCCTTCACGCTCTCCCACCCAGATATCGGGAATAATCCAGTCCAGCCAGTTGTGAGGGCCTGGGACACCTTTAACACCGAGTTTCCTAGCCATTCCTCCGTGACCGCTCTTCTGAAGAGCTCGGTATCCACCAGGGGAGAATTGAGCTCCATTAAGACCACCTTCAGTAGTCATAACCATGGCAATGCTTTCGTCTTTCCTGAAACCAAACTCTTCGTTTAAGCCTTTCCAGCCGGGTGGCAGTTTGTCTGTACACTCAGCAAAGGCCAGCCCTCCCCTGTTAATAGGGCTACCAATACTACTCATACGGTTTATACCCGGAATGGCACCACCAAGATTACGCGCCATTATCTGATAGGCACGACCAATAGCTGAGTTAGCCGGGTTACCGGGACCAAGCATACCAAGGCCTGAGTTCATTCCTATCTCTTTAGCAATCGGACCACTAACACAAATCCATTGATTACTGAAGACAGTTGTACCGGTACCAACCCCCGATTCGGCAATAGCCAGTACCACAGGCAGGTGCTCTGGCTTACACCCAGCCATTACAGCATTAATCGCTACTTTTTCCACGGTAGCTGTCCAGTTCCTTGGCTGGAACCGCACTACATCACCCTTCTTTATCATTCTGTCAAACCGTCCACCTCTATCGGTCTTGTAAGTTATCAACTCATCCGGCTTGTGGCTGGTGCCCTTCAGCATTTTCTCTACCCGTCCCTCAGTGGGGACTATTACTGGAAGACCGTCCGAATAAACGGCGATAGGAGCATCTAGTGGTGGAGGGACATGACTTGTCTGCTGGTAAAATTCCTGCGCTTCCTCAAGTGTTCCCTCAAAAAGCACCCTCTCCTGTGAAGGACTATACATGCCACTTTCTTTTTCTTTATCCGTCAGAGGACGTGTTAGAGCTTCAAGCATGGGTTTAGTCCACTGGACTACATCTTCCGGACCGGGAATGGTACGCGAAGCGGGTAAGAACCGTACGTGTGGGACACCGGCTGCCAGGGCTTCCTGCTTGACCATCTCATGCTGGTCTTCCAGGTCAACAATTACCGTTGGGATACCGGCTTTCTCAAGCTTTGCTATATAGGGCAACTGCCCCCATACAGCACCACTTCACCAGCATACCGCTAGTACAACAGCATCAGTGGTCTTCATCTCCTCGTCTGAAAGCATTACTGGCATAGGTGTATAAGACTTTTTGGTAGTCCAGTTCACATTGGGATAATCAGCCCTTAATCTTTTCTCCAAAGCTATCGTGATATCCGGCTCTCCGGTAATACTGAAATGAACAGTTTTACCATCAAGAGTATCAAGCCGTGGTGCCAGTGGATATGTTTTCACCGGCAACTGTATGCCAACTGGGTTTAGGCATTTATACACTTTATCTTTAACTGCCATTATCATACTCCTCAAACTATACTTTTATGAATCAAGTGTAACTATCTCAAGAAGTTTTGTCAATTTCTCAGACTTAAAAAACTGAACACGTATTGATAATATTCTTAGTGTCCATTATTTGATATGATATAAGAGAAATAGACCAATTAATGACTGGAGGAATTCAGATATTGGAAAATATTGATTCAGCGCTAATAGAGAAGATTGAGAATCTGAAAAAAAGTAGAAATGCCATTATCCTGGCACATTACTATCAATTGGGTGAGGTGCAGGATATAGCCAACTTCGTTGGTGATTCTTTAGAACTCATCAAGAAAGCAATTAAGACTGACGCTGATGTTATCATCTTTGGTGGAGTTTTATGTATGGCAGAGACAGTGGCTATCGCCTGTCCGAATAAAATATTGATTCTTCCTGATATGAATGCTGGTTGTACATTAGCTAATATGATTACACTGGAACGTCTGCAGGAGAAAAAACAGAAATACCCCGGAGCTAAAGTACTCTGTTATATTAATACCCCGGCTGCTGTTAAAGCCGAAGTTGATATCTGTTATGCCGAAGCTAACGCAATCAGTGTTGTTGAAAAATTACCGCCAAATGAAGAGGTGATGTATATCACTGACCAGTACCTTGGCGACTACGTCGCTACACAAACCGGACGCGAATTGATACTCTGGCCCGGATACTGTTCTCCCCTAATCAGGATAAGGCCGGAGGATATTACCAAACAAAAAGCGGAGCATCCACGGGCTAAAGTAATTGTCCACCTACAATGTATACCGCAGGTAAAAGCTCTGGCTGATGCAATATCAGGTACTGCAGGTATCGTTAGATTCGCCCATGATACTACTGCCAAAGAGATAATCGTCGGTACAGAGGTTGGCATACTACACTATCTCAGAAAGGAAAACCCAGACAAGATTTTCATACCAGCCAATGAGAAGGCAACATGTGCAACGATGAAACTGGTAACACTAGAGAGAATCCTGTGGTCATTAGAGAACTTGGAGCCGAAGGTGATAATTCCGGAAGAGATTCGTTTGAAGGCTAAACCGGCAGTCGAAAAAATGCTTGAGCTATAACTGGGTTTTTATCGGAGAAAGCGGACTTTTACAGGTGTATAATACGTACATCTACTTTCCCATTATTGATCTCTAAAATTCCAACGGTGCCCAGTCCGGGTCGATAATTAAGTAGAGTAGGACTTCCAGGGTTTATATAAAGAACATCATCACAGCGTTCTACTAGAGTGCGGTGATCATGACCGAAAACAATAGTATCAGGCTTACCCCGTTTATCATCGACTGGGAAACTCTGATTTTTCCTTTGTAAAGACAGCCATAACGGAGAAATAGGAACGTTCGGTCCCTCATGGATAAGCCACAAAGTACGTCCTTCAATCTCAAGGACGTGTCTTGTCTGAACACGTGGGTCCGGCCCAGGGTAGTCATCATCACCAAGTGCTGCCAGCACCGGGGCAATACGTTCAAGCTCATCCAGCACATAGTGAGCGTAAATATCACCCGCATGTAGAATAAGGTCAACACCTTGAAATGCTTCTATAACCTGAGGAGGGAGTTCTCTCTGTTCCCAGGCGATATGTGTATCTGAGATAAGTCCAATACGCATTTTTATGTCATTGTAAACAATCTGGCCTCTTCTGTCAAAAAAAGTTTTCAATACTTATCAACTTCAAATATTATGTAAGTCATCTGTAAAATAAGGCTTATGAGGTATGATATACTGATAATTACCTACAGATGACTACATTGCCACAACTTATCAAGAGGAATGTCTTCCAGCGTTTTTCACCTGGTGTCTGGTTGATGATGGTTCTAGACGTTTTTGTCACAATAGGGTTTTCCATTGCCCTTCCCTTTCTAGCTTTATATCTACATGACGAGTGTGGTATCCCGATGAGTCTGGTCGGAACAATATTTCTCATCGGAGGATTATGTACCGCTGTCACTAATATCATCGGCGGGATGCT